>CAIYWZ010000130.1 GCA_903930075.1 uncultured Alphaproteobacteria bacterium
GCTTCCGCAACATCAACGACGCACAAGACTTTTGCACAATCCGCGGCTTCATTTCCACCAACCGAAAACAAGGCAATCCAATATTCCAAGCAATCCAAAAAGCAACGGCTTAATGATTACATACCTGGGGAGTTACTAATTTTATATAAATAATAACAAAAAGACTTGCATGTTAACTCAAAATAGGGTATCAAACTTTTAATATCATTTCAAAGATGGGGTGTAGCCAAGTGGTAAGGCAGCGGGTTTTGGTCCCGCCACTCGTGGGTTCGAATCCTCCCACCCCAACCAAATTTTCTCTTCTAAAGCCATTTAACTTCAATACCTGGAATCTGCTCCAGTTTCATTAAAGCTTTTGCTGAAAGTTCAACGCCGCTTGGCGGAGCGATCGTGATATACTTTGATTCAAAGGGAACAATAAATTTCAGATAAACTTTTACGCCGTCTTCTTGCCGCAGAAGATCTTTCAGATTCTCCATATCAAATTCTTTAAGATAAAGTTGGATATAATTATTTTGGTCAATGAGAAAGTTTTCAAATACATCGATGCTTTCTGTCATCAAACGAATAATTTCTTCATCCGTATCCTCTTTAGTATCCACTTTGATTTGAACACTCAGAACAACGATACGACCAGGCTCGAGTATTTTTTTGTACTTCTCAAGCATTTCTGAAAAAATCATGATTTCAAAATTTCCATGAGAATCAGAGAGCGTCACAAAAGCATATTTTTTTCCCGTTTTGGATATTTTCACATTTAAATTATGAATCACACCCACAATTCGAATTTGACCAGCCGTTTTCAAGAAAGAAAGATCATAGGAATTGATAATCCCCCTACGCTCTAAAAAATAATGGTATTGTTCCAAAGGATGGGATGTTAAATAAAATCCGATAGCCTTATATTCTCGATCTGCCCTATCTTTCTCACTCCATCCCATACTTCTTTTAAGCTTTGGAATCGAGGATGTAGAAGCTTCCTCGCCAAAAAGACTCATTTGATTCGATTTTTTCTCCCTTGTGACCTGGGCATTAAACCCTGACAGGATTTCAATATTATCAAAAAGTTCCGCCCGGTTTGTATGAATCGTATCAAAAGCGCCTCCTTGAACAAGGCTTTCCATCAATTTTTTATTCAAAGCTTTAGAATCTAAACGCCTTGCAAAATCAAAAATATCTTTAAATTTGTCGCGCTTAGAACGCTCTTCCATAATATGATGGACAGAATCCCGTCCAACCCCCTTAAGAGCGGCTAAAGAATAACGTACGGCCCCATTTTCAACGGCAAACGTATCATATGATTCATTAATATCGGGAGGTAACAGTTTGATATCCATACGCTTTAATTCACCGGCATAAACAGCAAGCTTATCGGTATTGTGCTGATCATGCGTCATGGTGCAGGCTAAGAATTCAACGCCAAAATTGGCTTTTAAATACGCCGTTTGATAAGAAATAAGAGCATAAGGCGCGGCATGAGATTTGTTAAACCCATATCCTGCAAATTTTGCAACTTGATCAAAGACCTGGTCTGCAATGTTTCTTTTGACGCCTTTTTCAACGGCCCCATCCACAAATCTTGCCCGTTGTTCATCCATTTCGGATTTAATTTTCTTCCCCATGGCACGGCGTAAAAGATCAGCTGCGCCCAGCGTATATCCACACATCACCTGGGCAATTTGCATCACCTGTTCCTGATAAACCATCACACCATAGGTCGGATTTAGGATATCCTCAATTAAGGGATGGGGGATATAGATATCCTCGTCTCCATGCTTACAGGCACAATAACGCGGAATATCGTCCATAGGTCCAGGCCTATAAAGCGCAACCAGCGCAATAATATCTTCAAACCGGTCAGGGCGCATGCGTTTAACCACATCTTTCATCCCTGGACTTTCAATCTGGAAAATACCAATGGTTTCCAGGCGATTTAACAGGGCAAACGTGACCGGATCATCTAGGGGAATTGTTAAAAGATCAACCGATTTATTTTGTGTTTTTTGAATCAGTTTTACAACATCAGCTAAAATGGTCAGCGTTTTGAGCCCCAAGAAATCAAATTTCATCAAGCCTGCCATTTCAGCATATTTCATGCTGTATTGAACCGCAGGTAAAGGAGATTTTTGATCGTGATAAAGCGCCACAACGTCAACCAAAGGACGATCCCCAATCACAACACCTGCAGCATGGGTGGAAGCATGGCGGTACAGGCCTTCTAATTTAAGGGCAAAATCCACCATTTTTTTTGTGGTCTCATCCTGGTTGATCGCCTCTTGAAGAAGAGGCTCGCTGCTGATCGCATCTTCTAGGGAAACGGGATTTGCAGGATTGTGGGGAATGAGTTTTGAAAACCGATCCACTTGAAAATATGGGATTTCCAAAACACGGCCCACGTCTTTTACAATCATTTTTGCTTGAAATTTTCCAAACGTAATGATCTGAGCAACACGGTCGGCGCCATATCTTTCTTTGACATATTCAATGACTTCATCCCGGCGATCTTGGCAAAAATCCACATCAAAATCGGGCATGGAAACGCGTTCGGGGTTTAAAAACCGCTCGAAAATGAGATTAAAACGAATGGGGTCAATGTCCGTGATCATCAAAGACCACGCCACGCAGGAACCCGCCCCCGAACCACGCCCTGGCCCCACGGGGATATCTTTTGATTTGGCCCATTTGATAAAGTCAGAAACAATAAGGAAATATCCAGGAAATCCCATTTTCTTAATCACATCAAGCTCAAATTTAAGCCTGGATGTATAGGTATGCGTGATTTCTTGCCGTTGAACATCGTTCATATCCTGCGCAAAAACCTGGTGTTCTAAACGTGCCTGCAACCCTTCAAATGCTTGTCTTTCAAGCTCTTCCTCTTCATTATCTTTTTCTAAGGGAAATTTAGGCAGCATGGGTTTATGGGTTTTTGCCCAATAATTGCAACGCTGGGCAATCACAATGCTATTTTCAAGACCTTCTTTTAAATCCTTAAAAAGCTCTCCCATTTCTTCATTATTTTTTAGATAATGTTCAGGGGTAAGCCTAAATCTATCGCCATCACTCAACCGTGCGCTTTGGGATATGCACAAAAGCGCATCTTGGGCGGCATGATCATCACGGGTTTTAAAAAATACTTCATTGGTGGCAACAATGGGAATACCCAAGTCATAGGCCAAATCTAAGAGAGGATCCTCAATTAAACTTTCTTCTTCAACACCATGCCTGGAAATTTCGATATAAAATCGATCCTTAAAGATGTCTTTCATCGACACAGCAAATTCTTTCGCCAAGTCGGGATCTTTGGACAAAAAGTGCCTTCCAAGGCTTCCCCTATAAGAAGAGGAGAGCAGAATCAAACCAGATGATAACTCCTCCAGCCAAGGGTATAAAATTTGAGGCTCCCCTTGGGTTTGCCCATCAAGATAGCTTTTGGTCACAAGTTTTAAAAGATTCCTATACCCTTCCTCATTTTGCGCAAAGACGGTGATTTGGTCGGAAAATGTTTGGAGTTTTTGGGTGGAAGAAACTTGAAGCAGACATCCAATCAGAGGCTGTATTCCTTGATCGGAAAGCGTTTTTGAAAATTCTAATGCGCCAAACAAATTCCCCGAATCACACATCCCAAGGGCCGGAAATCCATATTCTTTGGCCATGGAAGCGTAATTTTGGATCTTCACCGCCCCTTGGGAAAGGGAATACGCTGTGTGATTCTTAAGGGGAATGTAGCTGAGCGACAAAATGTTTATCCTTGGATCATGGCCTCAATCAGAGCAAACGCCTGGGGTAATCCTTGGGGATTTGCCCCTCCTGCCTGGGCAAAATCAGGCCGCCCTCCCCCACCTTTTCCGCCAATGGCTTCCACGCATCCTTTAACCAAAGTAACCGCATTAAACCCATCCGCAAGTTCTGGAGAAACCCCCACAAGCAAGGATACTTTTTCACCGTCAATGCCGCCAAGGGCATAGATTCCAGATCCATTTTTTGCCCTGAGTTCATCAAATAATGAGCGCATGCCAGAGGCCGGCAATCCTTCAACAGATTTTGAAAAAAACGCAATTCCTTTGATGTTTTTTCTATCAATATCTGTGGAGACCGCGGCTTTCATTTTGAGCGCGGCAATTTGTTTTTCTAAATTCTTAGATTCATCAAGAATAGTTTGAGTTTTTTGAAAAATATCCCGCTTATTGGTCTTGAGCACATTCATCATTTGAGCTAAAAGCCCATCCGTTTCACGCACATATTCCAACGTTTTCAAAGCCGTGATCGCTTCAATACGGCGTATCCCTGATGAAACGCTGGCCTCGGAAATGATCTTGAAGAGTCCGATTTCCCCCGTAGACCCCACATGGGTTCCACCGCAAAGCTCTGTGGAATCTCCCATGCTCACAACGCGGACTTCCTCGCCATATTTTTCCCCAAAAAGTGCCATTGCTCCAGCTTGCACAGCGTCTTCTGGCTTCATGATTTTTGTAGATGAAACGTTATTTTCTAAAATGGCTTCATTGACCTTGTCCTCAACAATTTTAAGCTCTTGTGCACTTAAAGGCACGGAATGGGAAAAGTCAAAACGCAGGCGATCAGGAGCCACAAGGGATCCTTTTTGCGTCACATGATCCCCTAAAACATCCCTTAAAACCTTATGCAGTAAGTGCGTTGCCGAGTGATTGGCCCGAAGAGCCCTGCGTCTTACATCATCCACTTCAAAAGTTGCCGCTTGCCCCGCATCAATCGTGCCATGGATATATTTTCCATAATGAATATGCAGACACCCAAGTTTCTTAAATGTATCGGAAACTTCAAAAGATCCACTTGATGTCGTAATGACCCCAGTATCGCCCATCTGACCGCCAGATTCGCCATAAAAAGGCGTTTGATTGGCAAGGATATAAAACTGATCCCCATCTTTTTCAATGGCCTGAATCAATCCTTGGGTCTTTTGAGTATCATACCCTAGAAATTCTGTTGCCCCAAATTTTTCTTTTAACCCGTACCAAACTTCTTCCGTTTGATTTTCTCCAGAACCAACCCAGGCTTTTCTGGCATCCTGACGCTGCTTTTCCATAGAAATTTCAAAGCTTTGTGTATCCACGGTAATATTTTGGGCTTTTAAAACATCCTGCGTTAAATCCAGAGGAAATCCATACGTATCATAGAGTTTAAATGCAATTTCTCCTTTAAAGATGCTCCCTGAAGGCAAATCTTTGCTTTCCTGGGTTAAAAGCTGCATGCCCCTTCCTAACGTTTCTCTAAACCTTGATTCTTCAAGCTTTAAGGTCTGCGTAATCAAACTTTGGGCCCGCACGAGCTCTGGATAAGCCTCACCCATTTCTTGCACAAGGGAAGGCACAAGTTGCCACAGGAGTAAATCTTTATATCCCAAAAGATAAACATGGCGCATGGCCCTTCGCATAACACGGCGCAAAACATAGCCGCGCCCTTCGTTAGACGGCATCACGCCATCTGCCATAAGAAAACTGCTGCTACGCAAATGGTCCGCAATCACCCGGTGAGAGGAAATCAACTCCGGCGAAGATGCCCCCGTTAAATCCAAGGATGTTTGAATCAGATGTCTAAAAAGATCAATATCATAATTGTTGTGTTTACCCTGCAAAACAGAGGCAAGACGTTCCAGCCCCATCCCCGTATCAATGGAGGGCTTTGGAAGAGAAACCCTACTTCCATCTGCTTTTTGCTCAAATTGCATAAAAACAAGGTTCCAGATCTCCGTAAACCGATCGCCATCTTGATTTTGGGATCCCGGAGGCCCGCCAAAAATATGCTCTCCATGGTCATAAAAAATCTCCGAGCAAGGCCCACAAGGCCCCGTATCCCCCATGGACCAAAAATTATCCGATGTCGGGATGCGGATGATTTTATCATCAGAAAAGCCTGTGATTTTTTTCCACAAAAGCGCGGCGTCATGATCATCGGCATAAACCGTGACCAAAAGTTTATCTTCTTTAAGACCCCATTCTTTGGTCAGCAACCGCCAGGCAAAATGAATGGCTTCTTCCTTAAAATAATCCCCAAAGCTAAAATTCCCCAGCATTTCAAAAAAAGTATGATGCCGGGCTGTATACCCCACATTTTCCAGATCATTATGCTTGCCCCCCGCTCTCACGCATTTTTGCGTTGTCGTTGCGCGAAGGGATTGAGGCACAACTGTGCCGGTAAAATAATCCTTAAACTGAACCATCCCCGCATTGGTAAAAAGCAAGGTGGGATCGTTCCTTGGAACAAGCGGACTGGAGGGGACAATTTCATGTCCCTCTTTTTTAAAAAAATCAAGAAACGACTGACGAATTTGCTTAACAGAGGTCATTTATTCATCATTTCCCGCATCAGGTGTTCCCATCATCGCATCGGCCACTTCATTGATATTGGCGCGAATTGTGTTTTCAATTTCATCGCTAATCGCGGGGTTTTCTTTTAAGAAATTACGCGAAGCTTCCCGGCCCTGACCAATCTTAGTCCCTTTATAAGAATACCAAGATCCGGCTTTATCCACAACTTCAGCTTTCACGCCCAAGTCCAAAATTTCGCCCGTTTTTGAAATACCCTCGCCATACATGATATCAAAATCCACAACCCTAAAAGGCGGTGCAACCTTGTTCTTCACCACTTTCACGCGGGTTTGATTCCCAATCACATTTTCTTTATCTTTAATCGCCCCAATACGGCGGATATCCAAACGCACAGAAGCATAAAACTTTAACGCATTTCCGCCCGTTGTTGTTTCAGGATTTCCAAACATAACCCCAATTTTTTGGCGGATTTGGTTGATGAAAATAACCAAGCAATTTGTCCTTGAAACAGACCCCGTGAGCTTACGCAAAGCCTGACTCATGAGCCTTGCCTGGAGCCCCATGTGACTGTCTCCCATCTCACCTTCAAGCTCGGCCTTTGGAACCAAAGCCGCAACGCTATCGATAACCAAAACATCAACCGCGCCGGATCTGACCAACGTATCGGCAATTTCCAAAGCCTGCTCCCCCGCATCCGGCTGAGAAATGAGCAAATCATCCAAATTCACCCCAAGCTTCTTCGCATACCCAGGATCAAGCGCATGCTCGGCATCAATAAACGCACACGTCCCGCCTTTTTTTTGCGACTGCGCCACAACATGAAGGGCGAGCGTTGTTTTACCCGAAGATTCCGGACCATAAATTTCAACAATACGCCCGCAAGGCAAACCCCCAATCCCCAGGGCAATATCAAGCCCCAAAGACCCCGTTGAAATCGATTCAATCTCAACATTCGTCTGCCCCCCCAGTTTCATCACCGATCCCTTACCAAAAGATCTCTCAATCTGAGTAATCGCCGCTTCCAAAGCCTTCATTTTATCCATGTGAATTTTATCCTTATATGTTAATTAATCTGATATACATTATACCCCAAATCACCCTTTTCAAGCAAGAGAGTTCTATAAGAGTTTTGATAATTTATTTAAGCCAGGGGTAAACAAACCCTTAAGAGAATTTAAAATAATTGACTTTTTCATGGTATTTTGATAGGTTAAGGGCGTAACAATAAAGGTGTAAAATATGATTAAATTTGTGGGCCGGAAGCAGGAGTTAAAGCAGCTGCAAGATCTTTTCGAGCGGGGCGATGCCCGGGTTGCTGTAATTAAAGGCAGAAGGCGTGTAGGCAAAAGCGCTCTCGTGCGCGAGTTTGCAAAAGATAAACGCTTGCTCATGGTTTCGGGGGAGATTCCTTCGGAAGACACCTCAGCGCAAGGAGAAAAAGATCACTTTTTTCAAACCATGTGCAGGCAGCTAGATATTCCCTTTACTCCACTTCCGCAGTGGCGCAATATTTTCTGGGCCATCTCCGATGCAATAAATGCCAAATTCAAAGATGAACCCATTGTGATTTTCCTGGATGAAATTTCCTGGATTTCCACAAAAGACTCCTCCTTTATCCCGGCTCTGAAAGTTTGGTGGGATACGGATTTATGTGTGATGAACAATCTCATGCTGATTTTCTGCGGCTCAATTTCCACCTGGATCGAAAAAAACATCATCATGAGCACGGCCTTTTATGGCCGCATGTCCATGCGATATACCCTCGATTCGCTCATGATTCCAGCGTCCGCAAGGTTTTTGAGATGTATGGGGTTTGAGGGGGACTATCAGGATATTTATCGCATTTTATCCTTTACCGGCGGCGTGCCCTTTTACCTGGAACAAATTAACCCCAAACTCACGGCCAAAGAGAACATGAAGGAGATCTGTTTTAAGGGAAATGGCGTCCTCGTGACCGAGTTTGATATGATTTTCCATGACCTTTTCAATGGTGAGGCGATGGTGCATAAAAAGATCTTGGAGATTCTAGGGGGAGGCCGTAAACTCTTTTCCGTCATTAAAAAAGAATATGGGGATATTTCAGATGAAGAGCTTAAAAAATATCTCGATAACCTCTATATCTGCGGCTTTGTCGCAAGATATGGTCAATATTCACTGCACACGGGGAAGGAATTTGTTGAAAAAGTTTACGGCTTGTGTGACCCTTATGTGAATTTTTATCTACGTTATATCGAACCCCGGCGCAGCCAAATTGAAGGAGATCAATATGACCTTGACTCCGACCCAGAAATGGCAGGCCTGGATGGCATTATTGGGCTTGCCGTGGAGATGCTGCTGATTAAAAACAATTCCTTAATCTTTAAAGCGGTCGGCGCCAAACATTCCATGGACTACGTCTACGGCCCCCACCACCAAAAAGCCACACCGAAGAGGAAGGGATGTCAGATTGATTACCTCATCAAAGACAACGATAACCATATTTATCTGTGCGAATTCAAATTCTCCAAAAACCCCGTGGATAAAAACGTGATCGATGCCGTCAAAGAAAAAATAAACCGCCTCGATGCGCCAGAGGGAACCTGCTTTTTGCCCGTGCTTTTTCATGTTGGGGGTGTGACGAAAGAGTTGAAAGATTCCAAATTCTTCTATCGGATTATCGATATTAACGACTTTGTGAAGGGAGAGAATGATTAGGCGAGGATAATTAAATAATTTGGCTTCTGGAGAGCTGGGTACAATCGTCTATTAAATCTTTATTGCAATCCGCTTATGAGTATTTTACAAAAAAGCAAATAAATCCTTAACCCCTGGGTTAAAATATACGCAACATTTAAAAATGAGTTTTTCGCGCCTACATTTTGATATTGTTTTTTTTAAAATACTTTGCTATAAGATATTAAATAATCAATATAAAAAGGAACACAATAAATGATGAAACTCAAACCCCTCCTCCTTGCAAGCCTTGCCCTTCAAACCGGAAAACTTCTTGCCTCAGGAGACAATCTTTTCCAAGAAACGCAAAAACAAAGCCTAACGCAAATATCAGAACCGTTGCAAATAAGACACCCTCAGGATATTTTCCACATTCACGCGAACTCATAACAATAGCTGATAAATAACAAAAATGGCTCTGACAAAGAGATATCAGATTTTTTATTATTGCTCTGCGGACCTTTATCTCATATTGAATACCTTTTCCCGAAAGATTATCAAAAATTTTATATTGTAAAATTCATATTCTATTGCGATAAAATAGATCAAAAACTCTAATGCGTTGATCATACTTCGATCTCATATCCTTGGTGGAAGGACCTTTCAGAGTCATTTTTTTATTTATTATTTTTTTTACTTCGCGTGAATGTGGGATTAAGGTATCTCATTTTATTAATTATTACATACTTTTCTGACTAAAGAGGAAATTTTAAATTGGTTTTTTCTTGCAAAATTTAATTTTTTAAGTTAATATCAAAAAATGTTTAATTATAAAGAGGTACGAAGTAAATGGAAGGTTTTTTGATTGTTGTTGGCGGGTTATTCGTCATTTTTCTGATTATTTTATTCAATTCTTTTTTCATCATCGAGCAACAGAGTGTTGCGATCATTGAGCGATTTGGTAAGTTTTTGCGTATTGCGGGCGCCGGGCTTAATATCAAGATTCCGTTGATTGACCGGGTGGCGGGGAAAGTGAATTTGAGGCTAATGCAGCTTGATGTGGTGGTGGAGACCAAAACTTTGGACGATGTGTTCGTGAAAATCGTCTCGAGTGTTCAATACCGTGTTTTGGCAGATAAAATTTATGAATCTTTTTACGTTTTAGATAACCCCGAGCGCCAAATTGAAGCTTTCGTTTTTGACGTGGTCCGGGCAAGGGTTCCAAAAATCAAGCTTGACGATGTGTTTTCCAAAAAAGATGAAATTGCCGATTCCGTGCGCAGTGAACTCTATGAAGTGATGGATGAATTTGGGTACAATATCACTAAAGCGTTGCTTACAGATATTAATCCAGACCATAAAGTTAAAGCTGCCATGAACGAAATTAACGAGGCTCAGCGCCTGCGTATTGCGGCGATGGAACGCGGGGAAGCAGAAAAAATCCTCAAAGTGAAGCAAGCCGAAGCGGACTCTGAAAGCAAAATCCTTCAAGGTAAAGGTATGGCCGGTCAAAGACGGGCGATTGTAGATGGTTTGAAAGATTCTTTGGGCGAGTTCCAAAAGGAAATTCCAGATACCAGCACAAGAGATGTGATGAGTTTGATTTTGATGGCGCAGTATTTCGATACATTAAAAGATATGGGGTTGCATGGGAACATGAACACAATTTTGATCCCCCATTCACCAGCTGGCGTCCATGATATTTACGAGCAAATTCGCAATACAATTATCACGGCAGGGGAAGTTCAAAAGGTCACTAAAAAATAACCGTTTTTTTTACTTGACTTTTACAGATCAAATAAATACTATAAACAAAATTTTGAATTAAATATTGAAAGAAAGTGTATAACTAATGACAAAGCGTTTAGAATCTAAATACAAGATTAACCGCCGTTTGGGTGTCAATCTCTGGGGCAGAGCAAAGAGTCCAGTCAATGCCCGGGATTACCGTCCAGGACAGCACGGACAGCGCAGAACGCGTTTATCCGATTATGGCGTTCAGCTCAGCGCGAAACAAAAGCTCCGCGGTTATTATGGTAACATTAGCGAAAAGCAATTTAGAAAGATCTATCAAGAAGCCGTGCGCCGTAAAGGGGACACTTCTGAGAACTTGATCGAACTTCTTGAACGTCGCTTGGACGCGGTTGTTTACCGTATGAAACTTGCCCCAACAGTGTTCGCATCCCGTCAGATTGTTAACCACGGTCATATTTTGGTCAATGGAAAGCGCGTCAACATCCCTTCATACCTGGTTAAGGATGGGGATATGATTGAGATTAAGGAAAGATCCAAAAACATCCCCATCATTGGTCAAAGCCTCGTTTCAAAGGAAAGAGATTTCCCAGAATACGTTGAAGTTGATGAAAAAGCCTTTAAAGGAAAGTTCATCAGAGCACCAAAACTCATGGACGTTCCGTATCCCATTCAAATGGAACCAAACCTGGTTGTCGAGTTCTACTCACGTTAATTCATTCAATATCAAAATAAAAAACCCGCTAAAAATTTTTTGGCGGGTTTTTTTATTTCTTATCTAACAATGTATAACCCATCAGCTCATCGCCGCCATCTTCAAATACCCCTTCACCAGTCATTCTCAAAGTTTTAGCTTCGGGGATTCCCCTCCCCTTAAGCCAAGCACCCCCCCCGTGATTTTTATATGGATTGCAATATCTTATGGGAGTGGCCTGGGTAGACCATCTTGTCTTTCTGGGGCAATAGAAGGATGATCCCCCCAGCGAGGATGAAAAGCGGGGGGAGAATTTGTGAGCGGCGGATGGAGATGATTACAGGTGCAGGTAGAAGCTATAATTTAATTCAAGAATCAATTGGTAGGCGGTGGGGTTGGGATGATTTTATGAATTTGGGTTTGAGGGGCTGGGATCCCGACATAGCTTAAAATCACGACGCCCCCTACAATCACAACAGACAAAAACATCCATATGGCTTTAATCATGTTACACCATCATATTGCGGGTTGCACCAGGGAGCGTGACGACCAAGCCATCGAGTTCATCGCTCATGATAATCTGACAGCCCAAACGAGAGGTGTGGGTCAGACCAAAGGCCAAATCCAGCATATCTTCCTCATCTTCGGTGGCAGGCGTGAGTTTTGAAAACCAACTTGACTCCACAATAATATGACATGTAGAACACGACAAAGACCCTTCACAGGCCCCTTCTAGATCCACATCATGAATATGGGCAATTTCTAAAATAGACAATCCGTTGGGGGCTTCCACGTGCTTTTCTTGACCCTGGGCCGTGATAAATGTAATTTTTGGCATATATTTTACTCCTGTGTTTGACTTAAATTCTTTAATACATCTTTTAGCTGCCTGTTGGCAAGAGGTTCTGTCAGTATAGAGATATTTTTTATTCCCTCTTGAATCAAATGTAAATCCTGGGCCCGTAAAGCTTCTTTTAAAGTTTCTATAGCATGGGCAATGACAGGTTTTTCATCTTCTTCAAGAATGAATAGAAACGGCTCCACAATTTCAATCAGACTTGAGGCCTTCACGCTGGCCTGAAACAAAAGCCGGCCCGTGATATCATCTTTTGCATGCTCTGAAGCTTCTTGAATGATCGAGACGATTTTCTCAAGCGAAAGATCACCGGGGGGGAGAATCGTAATACTTGCTTTCTGATTTGAATGCAAATCCAAAGCTTCAACAACCAAAAGACCATCGGCATCAATATGAAAAACCACTTGAATACGCGGAATCCCGGCGGGTGCATCCTCAATAGGCCCCAAAACAAATTCCCCCAAAGACTTACATTGGGCGGAAAAATCCCGCTCGCCTTGTAAAATATGAATCTTGATCAATTTTTGGTTATTTTGCTGGGTGGTGAAAACTTGGGCTTTTGATAAAGGAATAGAGGAATTGCGCGGGATAATCCAATCCACAAGGCCGCCCATCGTTTCAATACCAAGGGATAAAGGGGTCACATCGAGCAAAAGACGATCCTGATCAGAAATAAGACTCTGGGCTTGATACCCCGCGCCAAGACCTACCACTTCGTCCGGGTGGATATCATCTAAAATAGGCGTTTCAAACAAAGTTTTGATCAAAGGAATACGCGTAGACCCGCCTACAAAAATGATGCCCTTCAGGCTGGATATGGGAATTTCTTTGGATTCTAACGTTTCATGGACAATTTTAACTGTTTTTTCTAAAAATGGCGCAATCAACTCTTCAAATTCAACTTTTGAAATTTCAGGAGTATCGCCATAACTTAAGGCCTCTTTCATATTCTTGGCCTGAACCAAAGATTGTGGCGTTTGATCTCCAAAAAGCTTTTGAGCCAAAAGAATATCAAAATCATCGCCCCCTAAATCTGCATCTCCCCCCGTGGCCAGCACCTGGAAAATGCCTTGGGTTAAGCGAAGAAGGGAAAAATCAAACGTCCCCCCACCCAAATCATAGACCCCAAAAAGACCGTCTTCTTGCTTCTCAAGACCATAGGCCAAAGCCGCGGCTGTGGGCTCTGCTAAAAGACGCATCACCTCAAATCCGGCATTCAGGGCCGCCTTTCGAATATAATTTCTACGCGTATCATCAAAATACGCAGGAACCGTCACAACCGCATGAACAACATCCACACCGGCTCTTTTGGCCGCTTCTTCTTTTAGATGTTTAAAAAGAGCCGTAGAAATTTCTAAATCGATATCCGCCTCTAAAACACGCTTAATCGATTTCACGCCAGATTCTGGATTTAAAAGAAATTCAGGCAGAGCATTGTTCCCACACAACCACTCCCCATTTTTTTTCACAACCAAACTTGGAATCAAAGCCCCATGCTGGGGGTCAGATAAGAGTGTCACGTCTGTAGATGTGGCCAGACTCAAAACACAATAGGTCGTTCCAAAATCAATGCCCAGCGCATGGGTGGGAGCTTCTGAACTTTCAGGTTCCAAAATTTGCAATAACATATATATCTATCCATTTATCTTAAATTATAGATATAGTTCTTAACACATCCACGATAATATTTCAATTGTGTAAGTTTTTTTCTCTGAAATTCTCATTTTAATTTTTGCAAAGGAGTTATTTTTTTAAATCTTCCAGTTGTTCCTTAGAAATATTGGCAACCTCTAGAATCATGTCATCGGAAAGTCCCTTTTCGAGCATTCGCCTTGCGGTTTCGAGCTTTTCCTCGTGACGACCTTTCTTCTGTCCTTCTTCTCTGCCTTCTTCCCTGCCTTCTTCTCTACCTTTATTCACCGCATGCCGCGTCCTCACGTTTTCATCCATCATGGCAAGATTCACTTCAAAATAAGCGCGTCTTTGCTCGGCATTCCAGCGGAAACGCTCTAAAGATTCATAGGCGGTGTAAATTTGTGTGCCTCTAACGGATTCTGGAATATCAATATCTGTGTGGGCGTTTTTAAAGAAATAGATCCATTGATCTTGGATGGTTTTAATCTCATCCAAGTTTTTTTTGAACTTGGGCAATTCGATGAACGTGTATTGAATATCTTTGAGGTTATGATCTTTGGTGTCAATATCGAGCGTTGCGTGGTCGCTGATATACTTATCGTTGCCTGGAAACAGAATGTGATTAACGATACTCAGCAAAATCACAGGGCGCAATTCCCCATAATCAAACCCTTTTTCCAATTGGGTCACATATTCATTGGAGGCATAAAACTGGGCGCGTTTCAAAAAATCTGGCTGCCGGGGAACCTGCATTTCCACAATATAAATATTCCCAGCTTGGTCTTTGCAGAGCACATCCACAATCGAGGCCTTGGCCTGGAGGTGCTCAGGAATTTGGTAGGGGTTTAGGATTTGAACTGACTCAATGGGCGCCTGATGACGGTCTTCAAAAACGGCATTGAGAAAGTCAATCAACACATCCTTGTGGTCTTCCTGGCCGAAAATACGCTTAAATGCAACGTCGTTTTTGGGGTCAAAAAACCGGGGTTCATATCCAATCATTATTCTATCTCTTTTTTAAACTACCTGATTTTAATGTAGCATATTCTAGAGTTTTTTCAAGTCATATTTTTTGTATATAACTACACTATAAAAAAATCAATGCCTGAATTTCGGTCGCATCATTCTCAGAAACTCTTTACAATGATTTTAAATCAATAAGGAGTAACAATCGTGGATGACTTAAAATCAAAAGAATTTTACCAGGCCTTACTGGACAAAAATCCAGAATATGAAGGATTATTTTATGTGGGAGTGAAAACAACGGGGGTATTTTGTAGACCCACCTGCCCTGCGCGCAAACCAAAGTTTGAAAATTGTGAGTTTTATAAAACCGCAAAAGAAGCTTTGATTGCCTCTTTTAGACCATGCCTAAGATGTAAACCCCTATCTCACCCCAACTGTGTTTCGGATTTGGTTAAAATCCTTGTAGATGCGGTGGAAAATAATCCTGAAAAAAGATGGAAAACACATGATTTTAAAGAATTATGCTCGGATGAATCCACAGCCCGCAGACAGTTTAAAAAAAGGTTTGGCATGACATTTGTGGAATATGCAAGATCCAGACGTATGGGCATTGCCATAAAACAAATTCGAGAAGGAGAAAGTATGATCAACGCGCAGCTGAACATAGGATATGAATCCAGCAGTGGTTTTAAGGACGCTTTTGCAAAAATTATGGGGAATACCCCCAGTAAAGCCCATCTTTCCATACTTAAAGCCGCCTGGTGCGATACGCCTTTAGGGCCAATGCTCTCCATTTCCAGCGATGAAGGATTGCATTTACTCGAATTTGCCGACAGGCGGGGGTTAGAGCGTGAAATTGAGCGTATGCGCCATAAATTCGTCATTATTCCAGGACGCAACACAATGATTGATTCCATTGAACAAGAACTGGAGGGCTATTTTGAAGGAAGCCTTAAAACCTTTCAAACACCCATCCACCTCCAAGGATCCGCTTTTCAAAAATCCGTTTGGGAAGAACTCATGCGCATACCCTATGGACAAACGCGCAGCTATTTAGACCAAGCCACAGCGCTTGGATCCCCTTCTGCCTGCAGAGCCGTTGCAAACGCAAATGGCGCAAACCAACTGGCCATCATCATTCCCTGCCACCGTATTATTCGCTTAAACGGCGAGCTTGGAGGATATGGCGGAGGGGTTCCACGTAAGGAATGGCTCCTTGAGCATGAAAAGAAACATGAGAAAAAATACGAGAAAAAAACATAAAATACTCATTTACTTTTCTTTTAATGCTCTGTTAGAGTCATAATGTAATTCATAAAAAGGAGTAAACATTATGAAAAAAATATTTTTATTATTCGTATTTTTTGCTTGCAAAGCAAACATTTTCGCTTCATCCACGCAAGCTATCTTGCTCACCGATGATAAAGAACAGGCATCAGCCATAAAAATTAATCAGTATATTTTTACGGCACAAGAAAAACTTCATGATCCAGCATTTATTGCGCAAGCAAAAGAAAACCCTAAGTTTATCGAAATCTTAAAAAGTTTAAGCAACTACGATCCCCTGCCCAAACTTCAGGACCTAACCCCTTCTTTAGCCAGTTACTTTAATCCATCTACAACCCATGATTTCCTCGATTGTTCAAATAAAAGCATTGCCCCATTTACCCCGACCGACACACAAAATGATGATTATAATGATGAAGAAATTGAGGAATATTACAAAGACCTACCAACACCATTACCACTGGCTCCCTTAATTGAAGGAATTAAACAATGGCGGGGACCTCTGCTCAAAATTAACTTGAGTTACAATAATCTTTTTGATGAAGGAGTTCAGATGCTAACCGATGCTCTGTGTGAAAGCCACCCGGAAATCAGATTTATCTCGATTGAACATAATTATGCAGAAAATGAATCAATCAAATATTTTTTAACGAAGATACTTGATTTTAAAGAAATTAAACGCATTGACATAAGAAGAAATTTCGGAGGAGATTTACCTTTTATGAAAAGTATGTTGCGTTTATTCGAAAATGATCCTGAAAAAGAAACAGCTATTAACAAAAAAGTTGCTTGGCGTGATAATGATGAAATGATATGGGAGTAAAAATAAATGAAAAGAAGAATAGCTTATTGTATTTCACTATTTTATCTAGTTTTCTTTCTCTCCGGTGTCGAAGGATCATATGAAGCAACTCCAGTTCTATGGGGGGATGGATTTTTATCATCACCCATTCCCTCTTCTTTCTCCGACTTCTTTGAAAATCCAATACTTGAAAATCAGAAATTTTTGTGGAAAAATTATTTTTTTATGAATGATGGAAATTCTTTAGAAGATGAACACATGACATTACATTCTCATTTGAGAGAATTTAGACGCAGAATTCAAAATTTATCAGATGAAGAAACAGTTGAGATTGTAAAAAATGTTATTTTAGGAGAACAAGGACATATAGAGGAAAAAATAATTACTGATACATTTTTAAAATTAAAAACTCAAGGTAAAACAGTTCAAAGTTTCATTGGTCAAAAGCTTTTCAAAGAAGATTCTTTCCAAGAAAATAATTATATTGGAAGAAATATCCGAAAAATTATTTTAGATAATTTTAAAAATTTTAAGGAAGGAAGAAACCTTTGTGTCGGATCCTTTTCTATTATTAGACAATCAGAAAAACTGCCTCCACTTCCAATACAAATCGATGGGAAATTAACAATATTTTTTAGTGGAATTACAAATCAATTGATTCGTATACTTGAAAAACATCCAACATTTGCAACGTGGTCCTATGTAACTTTCCAAAGAAATGGAAATGAAATTTCTATTAACAAGAGAATCAACGATACGTCTAGAGAAAAAATAATTTTGGAAGAAAATTTGAAGGAACATTTTGGTTATGGCAGCGAACGTATGAACGATGATCATATACTCCAATACAATTTTCAAATAAAACATTTATTACAAAAAATAAAGGTGGCAGATAAAAAAGAAACTGAAAATGCTATGCATGAACTTCTTACATATTATGGAC
>CAIYWZ010000131.1 GCA_903930075.1 uncultured Alphaproteobacteria bacterium
GTTTTGATCTTCTCAAAGACTATTTCTGCAATCCAGGAAACCAGCGCCTACTCTATCTTGTGGGGCTTTTACAAAATTATATTTTTGAGGTTTTTAAATAAGTGTGGGGTACTATGATTTGCAGCATAATAAAGAGGGTATTTAAATGATCAAATTTGTGGGCCGGAAGCAGGAATTGAAAGAGCTGCAGGATCTTTTCGAGCGCGGCGATGCACGGATTGTGGAAATCAGGGGGAAACACCGGGTTGAAGAGATCATGGTGCGCCATCAGGGAACCACAGAAATCATCTCCCGCCTCCACCTTGATTATTGCCGCAGGAACCGAGGCTACAGAGCAAATCATCCACGAGAGAATCTCCTATTTTGGCGATGCCAACCCTGCGTTTAGGGGCAGCGTCGTCCAGGCCATTGCCAGCGTGAAAGAGGGCATCGATGCGTTTGAGGCAGCTCTTAAATCCCGTGAAATTCTACCAAAACAGGGAACACTCTCCCCTTCCCTGCTTGAAGATATTGCGGAAGTTTCTGGGCTTTTAGAGCTGAAAATCAAAAACCCTTTGATTGCCGCCAAAGCAAAACTTGGCCAATATGTCAAATTCGACCCCGGCTCCACAAAGCCCATGGCTTTGCGCATCGGCCGCATCGAGGGAGAGCGTTTTTACGTTTACTTATACAAAAAACTCGACCTCAAAATAGGAGCAGAAATCTGCGTCATCGGCACCTTAGGCATGATGATTTTAATATTTAAGGCAAGCTATACCAAGTCGCCCTGCCCTTTCCAAGGCGCAGGATGTGGCCATTTTGCACAAGCTGGGAGAGATGTTTTTTAAGTGTGTGAACATTGATGTTTGTTTTTTCTTCAAAGTCCATTAAAGAAAGCCTGCCATAATTTTTGAGCAGAATCAAAATTTCCGCCGATGTTTGGCTCATGTGCATATAAAGCTGCTTTTGCGTGTCAATTTTCGTCTCGAGATGGATTTTTTGTTTGTGAAGAGCGCGCAGGAAAAAGGTCAGCCAAGGGGTAAAATCGGGGGCCCCTAATTTAAGGCCACCTTGGGTTCGCCGCAGGGCTAAATAATAGCTTTCTTTGCTGCGCTCAATCACGCTTTCAAGGGAGCTATAGGGCACATGAGTATATCCAAATTTTAACAGCAAAAGTGTGGTTAAAAGCCGGGATAACCGTCCATTTCCATCTTGAAAAGGGTGAATTGCTAAAAATACAACCACAAAAATCCCAGCAATCAGCAAAGGATGTAAAGTTTGAACCTCCATTTGTTCCCTTGTCCATGCGATAAGGTCGCGCATTTTTTGGGGTGTTTCAAAGGGAGATGCCGTTTCAAAAACAATTCCTAAACTTGTGCCCTTTTCATCAAATGCTTCCACATTATTGACAAATTTTTTATACTCACCCCGGTGCCGCTCATCTTTGGTTGAAAACTTCAGCAACCATCCGTGAAGCTGTTTGATCACGTTTTCACTCAAATCCATGGACTCAAACCCATCAAAAATCTCGCCGCACACACGGGCGTACCCGGCCACCTCTTCCTCATCCCTGGACACAAAAGCATAGGTTTCTAAATTAGACAGGAGTTTTTCAACGTCCCTGTCCGACAATTTCGCCCCTTCAATGCGCGTTGACGAGCCAATGCTTTCAATGGTGGCAACTTTTTTCAAATCTTTCAAACGTTCAGGGGTTAAACTTCCCAAAACCTTCCATTGCCCTTTAAACTCGTCAATTTGAGCAATCAAAGAAAGCATTTCCGCCGTGATTTCCAGTGTTGTTATATCAATCATTTGCCCCGTATCCGTATTTTTATCCGATTTTATCCGATTTTATCCGATTTGAAAAGTTTTTTTCACATCTTGATCCACCCCCATTGTAAAATAAGGGGTTACGTGGTATAAAATTTTAAAAACGATCATTAAAGGAAAGATCTCATGTCCAAACTCATCAGTCAATATATTTGCCAATCCTGCGGTCAGGTTTATCCAAAATGGAATGGAAAATGTGAAGGGTGTGGGGGGTGGAATACGTTGGTGGAGGAAGTGACGGAAAAGGCCCAGGTTAAGGCCCAAAGAAAGCTCTCCGGCCTGGAATTTGAGTCCTTGAATGCGCAGGATCACCCGCCTTTACAGCGCTATGAAAGCAATATTTTAGAGTTTGACAGGGTGTGCGGTGGCGGCCTTGTTCCAGGCTCGGTTGTGCTCATTGGGGGGGATCCTGGCATTGGGAAATCAACCCTTTTGTTGCAATTGGCCGCGGACCTTGCGCAAAAACGAGATGTTTTATATATCTCGGGCGAAGAAGGCATGGATCAAATTCGCCTGCGGGCACAAAGGCTGGGGGTGAAGGAGTCTCCCTTAAAGCTGGCCTCGTCCATTCATATTGAAGAGATATTGCAAGGGATTAAAGCCCACCCCACCCCGGCCGTCATGATTATCGATTCTATCCAAACCATGGTCTCGTCCCTTCTGGAATCGGCCCCTGGATCCGTGACACAGGTGCGCCAGTGTACCTCAGAGCTTGTCAGTCTTGCAAAATCCAAAAATATCACGATCCTTTTGGTGGGGCATGTGACCAAGGAAGGGACTTTGGCGGGCCCCAGAGTGCTTGAGCATATGGTCGATACGGTTCTTTATTTTGAAGGCGAACACACGCAAATGTACAGAATATTAAGGGGCGTAAAAAACCGATTTGGCCCAACAAACGAAATTGGTGTTTTTGAAATGGTCCAGGAGGGCCTGAAAGAAGTGCGCAATCCTTCCGAGCTCTTCTTATCCAAAAGCACCGACCCCACCCCAGGATCGGTCATCTATGCAGGCCTGGAAGGCTCAAGACCTTTGCTCGTGGAACTCCAGGCCCTGGTTGCCCCGTCCTTTTTAAGCTCCCCCAGGCGCACGGTTGTGGGATGGGACCCTGGTCGCCTGTCCATGATGCTGGCCGTGCTTGAGGCCAGATGCGGACTCATCTTCTCCAACAAAGACGTGTATTTAAACGTTGCAGGCGGCCTTAAAATCACCGAACCTGGGGCTGATTTTGCCGTATGCGTTGCCCTGATCTCGGCCCTCAAAGGCATCCCCATCGACATGAAGACGGTTGTTTTTGGAGAAGTTGCCTTGAGCGGAGAAATCCGCCCCGTCATCCACGCTGCAAATCGCCTCAAAGAAGCAGAAAAACTGGGCTTCAAAAAAGCCTGGGGCCCCCCTGCACAAACGCCTTCCCTTCCTTACAAAGCCTTTTCTAAGGTGGGGGATGTCTTGTCTAAAAATTAGCTTAGTTTATGAATATTTTTTCAAAAAATCACACGCCCCCTCTTAAAGTTTTTTTTCACCCAAAACCTTAGACGCCGCCTGCATTTCTTTGCCACAAAAGGCCATGCCGAGCATGAGGATGCGCGTATTCGCGGGGAAAGCGTAGGTGTATTTTTTATCTTCGATTTGAATCAAAGCCTCTTTAGCATCCTCTTCTAGAGTTTTCTCGCTCGTGGAGGCTTTAAACTCGAGGATGATGCCCATATGCTTGTCAGATTTTGGAATCATCACCATGTCCGCGCGCCCTTTTCCGGCTTCCGGGTTCGATTTGATGTTGTAAAGATGCTGCAAACTTGCCAAAATTCCCAGCATAAAGGCGTGGAAAACTTTTTCGGGGATATGTTTCCCTAAGTCAAAAAAGCTCACTGTTCCTTGAATATACCCGCATATCAGGTCTGCAAACTTTTCCACATTGCCTTTGACCAGGTAATCTGCAAACTCCCTGTATCCTGTGCTCCCCCGGGGGCCTTTTTCGAAGCGGCGTTTGATGACAAGGGCGTAAATACTCAGGACTTCCCTGTTCGGCACGGCGATTTTCGCGGTGATTGAGCCAAAGGGATCGGGCTCCTGTTCGAGGATATTGAGATACCCTGCATGCATCAAAAGCGTCCAAATGGCATCTTCACTGTGCTCCAAACCTTCAAAGGTCAGATTGTCTTGAATCGTTTGCATCTGGGGATTCCCCGCAAGAAGTTCGTCAAATTTTTCCCGAACCGTCTCCGGGCCGTTCTCAATAAGCGAAAAGACCAACGCATTGGTCGAGGTATTCATCCAATAGGCTTTAAGTTTGCCTTTATTGCTCAAACAATTGATGATCGACCAGGGGTTATAGATTTGCATCCGGCCGATTGTGTAACCATTATACCATTCCTGAATCGGCGCAATTTCCATCTCTTCTGGCAAGAGCGATTCCACTTCTTGGGGCGTAAAACCAAAAAACTGCGCGTAATCTTCGTCCAGCATCGTGTAGACTCTAATATTATTAAGCCCGGAAAACATACTTTCCTGGGAAACCCTCGTGATCCCCGTCAGAACCGCTTTGCCCAAATCATTGTTGTCCTTCAGGGCCGAGCCTAAAAGAGACTGCATAAAAAGAATAGTTATACCACATTTTTCCCAAAGAAGCAAGAATTGCCATACGGGCCATCGCTTAAAGCTTCCCTTTTCCACCAAAATCCTCTAAAGTGCGATTTGAGTTTAAAACACAAGGTATTGAATATGGCGGCTAAAAAAGATCCTCTTGAGAGAAAAATGAAAAAACGGGCGAATTTGCCTAAACCGGGGGGGAGGTTTTATAAAGGCTTTATGGGTTTTTTTGCCATTATCTTTGGTTTATTTCTGCTTTTTGCGTTTTTGACCTACCATCCGCTGGACCCTTCTTTGAATACCTTAAGTGATGTAACTCCGCGTAATCTTATGAGGTCGCTGGGGTCTATATTTGCCGATGGATTCTATCAATTCTTAGGGGGGGCGCGTTATTTCTTTCTTGTTTATCTTTTAAGCATTGGCGTCAGATTGATGCCCCGAAAGCTTTATCAATACGGCTTATGGAATTTTTTTGCCTCCCTTGTTGCCTGCATGTTCGCCCTTGTTTCCCTCTCGTTTTTAGAAGGGTTTTTGCGCGGGGGAACATGGGGGGTTTTCATTTTGGGCCCCGTGTATGGGGGATATAACGCCATAGGATTTCTCATCAGCCAATATGTCCAAGACGATGCTCTCCTGACAGTGTGCGCCCTTTGTTTATCCATGGCCGGCATCCTTGCGGGGATTTGGTCTTTGGGCCTGAAGGTGTCTCATATTTTAGACCTTTGGCGCCGTTTCCAAGGGGTCCATTTAAGGCCAAAACTCAAAGAAGAACCAAAAACACCCAAATTTGCGCCGGTTCTAAAACCGGGCAAAGACGCTTCCCTTCCACAAGAGCCTACCTTGCCTATTTTTTCCATGGAGGAATTTTCCTATGATTCCAGCGTAAAAGAAAAAACAACAGAAAGAAACACACCAGAAGGTAAAATAAGGGTTGCGCAAAATTATCTCCTGCCCCCCTTAAATCTTTTGGAAGTCCCCGTGGCGCTCAAAAACATGCCCCATCAAAGCCAGGATGTTTTGCAAAAGCGTGCGGGCGAGCTCTTTAATGTTTTGGAAGAATTTGGCATCCGGGGGAGAATCGTAGGCGTGCGCCCGGGGCCCGTTGTCACGCTTTTTGAACTCGAACCTGCCGCGGGAACAAAATCGTCCAGGGTCATTGGCCTTGCCGATGATATCGCAAGATCCATGAGCGCGGTTTCCGCCCGTGTTGCCGTGGTTCCTGGAAAAAATGTCATTGGGATTGAACTGCCCAACCCTGCCCGGGAAACGGTTTATTTAAGAGAACTTCTGGGGCACCCCCTCTATGACGCCTCCACCTTTAGTTTGTCTCTGGTTTTGGGAAAAGACATTGGCGGATCGCCCATGATTGCCGACCTTGCCCGCATGCCCCATTTGCTGGTGGCAGGGACCACCGGGTCTGGAAAATCAGTCTCGGTCAACGCCATGATCCTCTCGCTCCTGTATAGACTTCCGCCTGAAAAATGTAAATTCATCATGATTGACCCTAAAATGCTCGAACTTTCAGTCTATGACGGCATCCCCCATCTACTCGCCCCTGTGGTCACCGACCCTAAAAAAGCGGTGGTGGCGTTAAAATGGACCGTGCGGGAGATGGAAAATCGGTATAAGGCCATGTCAAGGCTGGGCGTGCGTAATATCGATGGATACAATCAAAAGCTCAAAGAAGCCCAGGAAAAAGGCGAGACTTTGGTGCGCAAGGTGCAAACAGGTTTTGACAGAGAAACCGGACAGCCGGTCTTTGAAGACCAGGCCTTGGATTTCACCCCGCTTCCCTTCATTGTCGTGGTGGTGGATGAAATGGCGGATTTGATGCTCGTTGCTGGAAAAGACATCGAAGCTGCCGTTCAGCGTTTGGCCCAAATGGCAAGGGCCGCCGGGATTCACCTGATCATGGCCACCCAAAGACCCTCGGTGGATGTGATCACCGGGACAATCAAAGCCAACTTCCCCACCCGTATCAGCTTCCAGGTCACCTCCAAAATCGACAGCCGCACGATCCTTGCCGAACAAGGCGCCGAGCAGCTCCTGGGTCAAGGGGACATGCTCTACATGGTGGGGGGCGGCAGAATCACCCGCGTTCACGGCGCCTTCGTCTCCGACCAGGAAGTCGAGCGCGTGGTGGGATTCCTCAAAACCCAAGCCCAGCCCGCTTATATCGAAGGCCTGACCGAAGAAGACGAAGGCATGGATTTATCGGGCGAAACATCGGCAAATCAAGAGCGGGACGATCTCTATCGAAGGGCCGTGGAAATCGTCCTGGGCGACGGAAAAGCCTCCACCAGCTACATCCAACGCAAACTCCAAATCGGCTACAACAGAGCCGCAAGACTCATCGAACAAATGGAAGAAGACGGCATCATCTCTTCGCCCAACCATGTGGGGAAACGGGAGATTTTGGGGGGCGGAAATTAAAAATTTACCAAAAATATTCTATATAAATTTATGATTTGTTAATATTTTTATGCCATTCTATATGAGAATTAAACAACGCTTTTATTTCTAGACCAAAAATTTAACAAAATATCAAGGATAAATGAAAATGGCATTTTTAAAAACACTCACAATACTACTCCCCGCAATCATCATGATTTCTGGGGGGGGGGGTACTCGGTTCGGGTATAGCGCGTAAACTATACCAGGATGAATTAACAAAGATTCAAGAAAGCTTTAATAACTGTCCAGAAGATTGGAAAACCAAACCTCATGGTAAAATAGTAAGATTTATTTTAACGAATCCTGAAAAAACTGATAATATAATAGGTTTTAAGACTCAAGAACGGTTTAAAAATAAAGTCGATGGTAGACTTGGGTATGCGAACTTGTTATTAGAATTGTGCCATCCCAAAACACCTGCGCAATCAATAGTCCCTCCCAACACTCAAAATAATCATCACAAACCAATTGAACCAGTTATTCCAATAACACCAACGACCGCTAATAGTAAGCGTACAAAAGTTGAGAGCAAGCCAACCTGTACTGATTGGACATTCGCTACAAAAGAAATTTTTTATCCCAATGATGGGCTTGTAAAAGAAACGGTATGGACAAGAGATGTTACTCGAGATGGCACAACGAAAACTGAAAAAAATTATCAGCACTATCGACCTTCAGACACCTGTCGTTAGACTATTAAAGGCCCATTATTCCATCCCAGGTGGTATCTTCTCAAAATCTTGAAACTTTTTGAAGATAGCCCCAGGGATGAGTGAATTTGGCAAGGTTGGATTTGGAATGAGTGAGTTTTTGATGAATATTTTTCACCTGTTTCAGGACACCTTTTACCCCTATCCCACGATGTTTTTATAATAAAAATCTTGAAAATTCAGTTTCATAGGATCGCAACCTTCATTCCCACATGCCCCCCTAAAACTTTAAGAAGACGGCGGGTCTTTTGTGCTCACAGTTATGCAGAGTCATGGGGGGAAGCGGGAAGTTTTGGGGGTAGGAGATTAAAAAATTTATGATTTATTCATTTTTTTGTGATATTTTTCATATAAGAATTAAACAAAAGGATGAATAAAAATGAAATTTTTAAAAATACTCATAACATTCTTTCCAGGGATCATGCTGATTTCGTTTGAGGATGGGTTTGCCTCGAGTACGGAAGTTCCCGGGAACAGCCCGCGTCTACTCACTCCGGAGGAATTGAGTCATCTTCGAAAAGAATTTCAGAAATGTTCGAAAAAGTTTAAGAAAAACTATGGTGAAACCATAAAGGATGTTTTAATCAATACTCCCCAGAAGACTTTAAATATTGAAGAAAATTCTACAAAAATGGCTTCTCTTTTCGACCCTGTTATCCAAGAGATTAAAAAGAAACATCAATTTCAAAACGAAAAAGATGGCTTGTTGAAATATGCGAATTTATTATTAAAAATGTGTAAGCTAATCCCCACGTGCGAATGGGAATTCATCGGAGGGCCTGAATATAAATGGAAAAAAACAAAATATCAAAATGGCGTGATCACAACTCACATCATTACAAAGAACTGGAAAGAGGGTTATAGTCACACTCAATCGGATTGCGATCATTATTGATTCTTGAAAAACCAGAAGATGCTTGGGGATGAAGGGAGAGGGATCATCCTGAAAACCCAATATAATCCAAACTCTTAAAAAGCGCTCAAATTCTCTCGCAAAGACTTTTCCATATGCTTGCGTGTAATTTTGGGGATGCTTGTGTGTAAAAAGGAGCCTACTTTATCGTGATCTTTGGCATAGTCGACGACAATTTCAAATAAAGTCCCCGTATGGGCGAAATCTCCAACGGGGAACTGGGTGACGGGATCGGCAATCCATTCTTCATCTTCCCAGGGAAAATCATCCTGACTGAGTAAATCCACCAGGGTATTTGTGAAAGGATGGCCATAATCTGGGGTCTTTCGCATTTTTTGAATCATGCGGAAATGATTTTCTTTTCCAATGAAATCGTCAAAGGTTTGGGCCAGGGCTTGGGTAAAAACTCTGGGGGCTTCGTAGGTGAAGACTTTAATATTTCCTTTGATTTTTTCGGAAATTTCTTCTGCTGTGACATCCTCCATGGCATCTTCATCTGCGAGCATTTCAATGTTGTGCAAAAGTTCATTTTTAATCATTACGGCAATAATTTGAGCCGCCGCTCCCCCCAAACTATGCCCATAAAATGAGATTTTTGCCTGCATCAAAAAGTCGTGAAAATTTTTCTTCCCGCTTTTTTTAAAGTCGCTTTTTAACCTTGAAAAAAGATCTCCCCAAATTTGATCCAGCATGGATCTTGCATAACAATAAAAACCATCGTGGACCTTTTTGGCAATCTCTTCCTGTTGGGTCAGTTCAACTTTGATCGTGGAACTTTTCAGGTCTTCATTCTCGTTATCCGCCGGGGCTTTACAAAAACAGGTTAAATGGTTGCATATTTTCTGGTTCGTATTCAAATTTGTCAACCAATCGTTCAAATTTAAGGTAAAAGTCCCGCGAATCGAGACAATATAGTCCCCGTTATAGGGATTTTTGGCAACAAACCCCACCGTTTCATGATCCATACTCCACCCTGTTTTGCCTGTAAACGTTTTAAGGGCAACCAATTCTTTCATACGGGGAAAGTCATTTAAATAGGTCTCTATCTTGCCAAACAAATTGGGCCAGTTGGGAAATCCCGCGATTTCCCGTCCATATTGAATATCGTCTATAATTTTTTGTTCTTTTTCTTGAATTCCACCAAATAAAAATATGGGGAAAAGTATAGATAAAAACAATAACCTGATTTTTAACATTTCTTAAATCTCGTTATTTAATCTTGATTTTATTTAATAATATATCATATTTTAATATAAAGCTCAAGGAAAAATAGATTTTTTTAAACTTGAATAAGTATGCGTGTGGAATCTATTATTGAAAAATTTAAATGGATAATGTTCCCATGGGGACGGTAGTTTCCCAGTTTTTCGGGCCATTCGATGATCATGATGGATTTGTTTTGGGCTTCTTCAAGGCCTAGGTTGTAAATTTCGCTCTCGTCATCGATGCGGTAAAGGTCGATGTGCCAGATTTCATTGTGGGGGCCGTAGGTTTGGATGATGGGGAATGTGGGGCTGGTGACATTGAGCGTGTGATCCCCGAAAAAAGATTGGATGAAAAATCTTGAAAAGGTTGTTTTTCCCGAGCCTAGGTCGCCAAAAAGGAGGAAAATATCCCCAAGGGTTGCTTTTTCTGCAAATTCTTTTGCGATTTTTTGTGTTTCTTCAAGACTGAATAAAGGGAATTTACGCATTTAAAATCTTTGCCCCGTGCAATGCGGCGTAGGTGAAAATACCTTGCGCGCCGGCGCGTTTGAAGCACAAAAGGCTCTCCATGAGACAGCTGTCAAAATCCAACCAACCGTTGTTACTGGCAGCTTTGAGCATGGCGTATTCACCACTGACCTGATAGGCAAAAATAGGGACATGGAACGTCTGCGCTGCCTTTGAAATGACGTCTAAATAGGGCAGTCCGGGTTTGACCATGACCATATCGGCGCCTTCGCGAATATCCATGGCGATTTCTTTAAGGGCTTCTTTGATATTTCCAGGGTTCATTTGGTATGTCTTTTTTAAGTTCTTGTCGGCTCCGTCTGTTTTCAGGGCATCCCTGAAGGGGCCATAAAAACTGGAGGCATATTTGGCCCCGTAACTCATCAGGGCAACGTGGTCAAATCCATGGTCATCTAAGGTCTTGCGTATGGCCATAATGCGCCCGTCCATCATGTCAGAAGGGGCCAAAATATCGCATCCAGCACGGGCTTGTAATAGGGCTTGCGCACATAAAACCTCAACCGTTTCATCGTTTGGAACTCTGCCGTGGATGAGCAAACCGTCTTGACCATGGGATGTATAGGGGTCAAGGGCCACATCGGCAATCACGCCAATTTCTGGGAAAGAGCCTTTAATGGCCCGAATGGCCCTGGAGATAAGGTTATCTTCCCTAAAAGCACCCTCCCCTTTTGCATCCCTTTGGTCCCCTGCAATCACGGGGAAAAGAGCCACGGATTTGATCCCCAACGTTAATGCTTCGTGGACCACGGGAAGGAGTTCTGGAACGGTGAATCTTTTGATCTGGGGCATGGAAGGGATATCCCCATCCATCTCCTTTTCCCGCACGAAAAGTGGCAAAATCAGATGGGAAGGTTTTAAAAAATGTTCCTGACACATCTCCCGCATCCATCCACTCGAGCGCAGTCTTCTTGGCCTTGCAAAGGGGAAGTCGCCAACGATCATTTTGTTTCCTCTTTTTTAATCTCTTTTCCGACCTTGACAAAAGTTAAGGTATCCGTGTTCAAAACACGCTTAATCACGCGCTTCACATCCTCTAACGTGATCGCCTTAAAAATATCATTTCGCTTGTTAAAATAATCAGATGTCCTTCCCGTAAGCTGCGCAATGACCAGCTGACTTGCCACCTGTTTGGTTTCACTAAAGCCCAAAACATAGGAATTGATGATATGATCCTTTGCTTTTTCAATTTCCTCCACGCTTGGGCCGTTTTGGATCAAATCCTTCCAAACCTCCCCAATCACGCGCACCGCTTCCCCTGCATTTTCTGCTTTAGAGGCAAATCCCCCTGAAAAAACAGGGGCAAGTTCCAGGGCCAAAGGCGCCACAGAGATGCTATAGGTAAAGCCTCTTTTCACGCGGACTTCCTGCATGAGCCGGCTTTCAAATCCCCCGCCAAGGAGCGTAAAAAGCACGTAGGCTGCGTAAAAATCAGGGTCCTTTGGAGAAATACTCCCATCTGCAAACTTTACAATCGTTTGGGGGACATCCCAGGGAATTTCTTTGACCTCCCCTTTGAGTTTGAGCGCCGGCACGCTGATTTTGGGCAGCGCACTGGATTCCTTTAAGTCCCCAAAAAGATCGTCTATGGAGCTGGTCACCTCATCGGGAGTCAAATTTCCGCATATGCCAATGATCAAGCTGTCTTTAGAAAATCTGGTTTTGATAAAATTTTCCAAATCTTCTTTGGTGATTCCCTGGATCGTCTCTAGGGTTCCATCGTTATCTCTGCCATAGGGCGCAGAAGGAAAAAGGAGTTTTTTGAGCTCCTTGGACGCAATTTTTCCAGGTTCCCTGGCATCTTCTTGAATCTGGGCAATGGTTTGCTCTTTCAGGGCTTGAATTTGCACATCATCAAACCTTGGCGCAATGAGTGTGTCTTTCAAAAGGGCAAAAGCCTGGTCTCTCCTTGGCGCAAGGGTTTGCAGCGTGATGAGAATATGGTCATCGTCGGCGTCAATCTCGAGCTTATTGATGGACAATTCCTCCATTTTACGGGTGAAGGATTTATAATCGAGATCTTTGGTCCCTTGCGTCATCAAATCCGTTGCCATATCGGATAGGCCTAGTTTATTATCCGGATCTTGAATACGCCCTGCATTTTTAAAAACGCCCTGGAGCGAGATGATGTCCGAGGTTTTATCCTGCACAAACCAAACTTTAATGCCCTTTTTTGTGGTGAGTTCTTGAACCTCCAGGGCCCAAACCTGGGAACAATCAATGATTGGTGCCACGAATGTTGCCATGAATGCTGCCATGAAAAACTTAATCATTCTTTTTTTCTCCTTCTTTTTCCCTGTTTTCTTGTATTTCGGGAAGCCCTGTGGCAATCACCCTTGGCTTCTTTGAAAAAACTTCCCTGATGACATCTTGAATATCCAAAATCGTGACTTTATCAATTTCCCCGCGCAGCCCCTCGATCTCCTCCAGAGAAAAGCCCTTCATCATCAATTCCCCCACAAAATTCCCGTAGGTTGTGGCGCTATCTTTGACATAATCAAAAAAGTTTGTGGCCTTGATTTTGGCAAGTTTCACATCATCCTCGTTTAAGGTATTTTCAATCAAATTTTGAATGAGCTCCATGACCCTTGATTTTGCTTTTTCCACATCCCCATCTTTGGGCAGGGTCAGTGAAATGGAAAAGGGCGCGGCCGTGTCAAAGGAAAACCCATGGTAATCCACCCCAAAGTCCGTGACAATTTTTTCTTTTTCAACAAGCGTGTCATACCAAAGCCCCGTTTTCCCCTTCAAAAGGGAGGCCACCACTTCTAAGGCATAGGTCTTTTTTAAGGATTCTTTAAACGAAATACCTTGAAATAAAATATCAACACTGGGCGTTCCAAAACCTTTATCTTTGAGCACCAGCGAGGCTGTAATATTATGATTTGTGGGCTCTTTGACTTTTTCCTTATGAAAAACCGGATGTGAAGGAAGAGATCCATAATACTTTTGCGCCAAAGTCTTCGCCTCCTCCACCGTGATATCCCCGGAAAGCACAAGAACCGCGTTGCTGGGCGAATAAAAATGTTTGTAATGTAGGAGCGCATCTTCGTGGGTATACGTCTCCATTTCATGCTTCCAGCCAATCACAGGAAGCCTGTAGGGGTGATGCAGGTAATAATGGGAAAGGGCCATCTCACTCAAACGGCTAGCTGGCGGATTATCCCTGGTCATCAACCGCTCCTCAATCACAACGCTGCGCTCAGAAAGCGCCTCTTTTGGATCCATGGTCAAATTCACCATGCGGTCAGCCTCAAGCTCCATAATATCACTCAAATACTTCTTATCCAGCGTTGCATAATAAGAAGTGCGGTCAAAGGAGGTTGTTGCATTATACTTTGCCCCAAACTTGGTAAGTATTTTTACATACTCCCCGCTGGGATGATTTTTGCTCGATTTAAACATCATATGCTCAAGGTAATGGGCCAGCCCCGATTTTAAAACCGGATCATCCGTTGACCCCACTTTATACCACACAGAGTGATACACAATAGGCGCCCGGGTATTGGTCAAAACCACAACCTTTAGGCCATTGTCCAACCTAAAAGTTCTGCCATCACCGGTATTGTCACTCGCATAAAGCGCTGTCCCCAACAGAAAAGTCATAAGAAAGGATTTAATCATGGTAACATCTCCTTATAGATTTATCAGTATTAAATTATACTACACCCTCCTTGCCAAAACAAGCGGCATTTATTTTTTTTATTTAACGATTGGTTAAGGATTTTATGTTAATATTTTTAAAATATTAAAGGAAATCTGACCAATGAAAATGATACTTTTGTTTTGTTTGTACGTATGTGCCGCCGGGGAAACGGCGTTTGGCAGTGAGGTGAGTTTAAGTGATGTCAACTTATCAAAGCTGCTCGATGATTATGAGGATGCTAAAATTCGAGGGGAACAAGGCATTCCCGTGGTCAGAGCCATTAAAGATGAAATCTTAAAAAGGATGAATGATCCGACAAACAAAGAAGATATCAAAAAATATGTCGATCCCCAGAAAATAGAACGTTTTACCAAAGGTTCATCGGTTGCAGAATTTACCAGAGCCATTTGGGATGCCCATCCAGAGAAGAGAAATATCAAAGGTGCAGGAGCCAAGATTTTGGTTTTGGATGGTGATTTTAACCACCGAATGCATGTTAAAGATATCGCCCATCAAATTGCTCCTTTGGCACAGGTAGAAGACATGGTGATCAGTTCCCAAATCCCTGATTTTAGCGCTTTTAATGCTGTGAATCTTTCACTAGGAGCTTTAAGTTTGAATTATATGAGCTTAAATTTAAACGCAATTTTTAAAAGTAAGCCTCTTTTGATTTATGCATCAGGAAATGATTCTTGTTTTTTAAATCAGTTGTGTAATACCGTTGATAAGGAAGGTTTAAACAAAGTTAGCCCTGATCTCTTAGAACAAGGATATATTCTCGTTGGAGCATTAGATTATGGAAATATGATCGGAACTTTTTCAAACAAACCAGGGAATGACCCACATACTCAAAATAATTTTATCTGGACATTGGGAGAGGATGTGCTCGCGAAAGTGGGAAGGAGCAACCTACGTAAGGGGGGGACCTCTATGGCGGCCCCTGTTGTCACGGGGGTTGCTGCACTAATTGCAGGAAAATATGATAAGCTTACCAAAGAACAGATCAAAATCTCTATCTTGAAATCTGCAAGAAAAGAATTTATTATTGAAAATACAGAAGCAAAAATCATGGTGCATGTTTCAAAAAATCCCGATGCATCCATTTTAATGAATGACAAGAACGGATATTTGCATGTTTATCAGCCTTATCACGCGTATATTTGGGGGCAAGGGATTCTTGATGTTGAAGGCGCATTGAAATATGGGGGATTTTTATCGCAAGGCGAACAAAATATTGATCAAAAATGGGGTGAATATTTAAAAGAAAAAAAAGAGAAAGAAGCATCGGCTGCAACAAAAATTCAATCTCTTTACAGAGGATTTAAGGGAAGAAAACCAAAATTACAGGACTCTAGCTTAACATCGCATCAGGTAAAAGATTGGATTGCCTCAGAAGACTCGGGAACATCTTCGAATATAGCGCATAAGTTATTGATTGTGTATCAAATGAACTCCCCTGTTCTTTCAAAAATGATTTTAGAAGGGTACGTTCAACAAGGGCAGCTCACCCATGATCAAGAAAATTTAGCCATCAATGCCATGTTGCTGAAAATTGCCTTAAATTTAGCCCAAGATCCCGCAGAAAAAAACTTTGCCCTTAGAAAAATTCAAGAAATACTTGAGCATGAACCTATTGATAAAAAAATAGTCTTCTTTGGAAACGCATTCCTCTGACAGGAGCACAAACTTTTTTCTCACAAATTATTGATACGGAAAACGATATAATCATCAATTTCATATTAACGCCAGTTCGGGATTAAAAACCATATAGGGATTGAGTTTGAGGAGAAATGATCTTGCAATAAGATGTGAATTGGAGTACTAAATTATTTTTTTGCACAAATAAGGAGTACTCCA
>CAIYWZ010000132.1 GCA_903930075.1 uncultured Alphaproteobacteria bacterium
GACCTGGCCAAAAATATCATGGAGTATGACGGGAATACTTAATGATAATTTTCAAAAAATTCATGTTATTAAACAAATTTAAGGATTTTTTAATCGGCGTTCTCATTTATTTTGGGTATATTTTTATTTTGGTGAATAGTTACAAAAATATTTCAGATTGTTCTAATGATTGGGAAAAGAGTATCTGCTCAACAAAAACCGAAATGGGTATCTGCTCAACAAAAATTGAAAATGCGCTTTCATAAATTTCTAGATTAAATTTTTCTCCAGCCATTCGCTCATATTGATCAAAACTTAAAACGTATTTTTCCAAACTAGAAATATATTTTTCAAAAGACTCTTTTCTTGGATTTGCTAAGTAAAGACGAGAATAATATTTGTAAAGATCTTCACACTCGGGCAGGCTTATTTCTTTTCCTTGTTGTTTTTCTTCTTGAATATATTTATCTAAATAATCAAAACTTTTATGATAATACAACTCTTTCTCTTCCACTTTTTCGCATTCTCTCGACAGTTTTTTGCAAATACAATGACCATATTGAAGATAGGGTATTAACATTGATTTTTCTGGGAATATTCTCAAACATTCTTCGATACAATGTAAAGATTTTCGGTAATTTGGTGGCTGTGTTATTTTTTCATAAACCATCGATGCACATTGATATTCTTTGGCACTCATTGGCGGGTCTTGGTTTTTCAAACGCTGATCCCAATATTGCGGAGTACGTTCACCTAGAGGGTTATCTGATGAAAATGCGTTCGTGGATGCAAGCAATGCAATTAAAAATAAACTTTTTTTCATGATTTTTGGACTCTTTAATATTGATAACAAAACTTATATGAACGGTTTTCAAAAAAATAGTCAAGGAAATATTTTTTTAATTTAATGTGTGATTTTTTCCAAAATCCTTAACACCGCCTTCATGTGCATCTGATAAATCCAAAGAAGGCGGCGCAAAATTTTATTTTTTCATACTTTATTTCTGAATACCCGCAATATTTTGTAAGGATTCTAAAGCATCTTTATAGTAATTTTCTGTTGCTGCATACTCCATCACAGTGCGCCCTTCATCATCTTGAAGTCTCATATCTGCACCATTCTCCACTAAAAGTCTCAACATTATGTGTATCCTTATACTAAATTGATTCCATGAACAATCGCAATAATTATTGTCATAAAACATTTGGTTATAGTACCTATTATAATCAGAGTAATATACCGCTTCATGTAAAAGTGTTCGACCATATTGATTTTTCTGGTTAATGTCTGCACCTTGGGAGAGTAAAAAATTAAATTTTTCTTCTATGATACTTGAGCTCAGGTCTTTACCAAAATCCAGTACAGCATAAAAAAGTGGACTTCTTCCATCCTTGTCTAAAGCATTGATATCTGCTCCATTTTCGATTAAAAATTGTGTTGTTCGGACCTCACCAAACCTTATATTTTTATGCAGTAATGTTTGTCCAAATCTGTTCACGCTGTTAATAATGTCTGGCCCCAGTGGTGGATCTTCCCTGCTATTCAACGTCAAGCAATCATTCACGGCAGGAAATATAGAAAAAGGGAAAGAGTTTCTTTCTCTACGCCCAATTTCATGATCCATCAAGAGCTGCAACACATCTGTTCTATCTAGCTGAACCGCGTTTACAAGTGAAAAAAATTTAATCTCTAAATCAGGATTTTTCTCGATCAAAAACTTATAAATCTCAAGATTTCTATCTTTATTCTCGAAACAACGTCCAGCAACTTCAAGGGCTGCTTTTGTATAGGGACTGTTGTTTGCAAATTCATCCGGAGCATTATTGATTAAAATCATCCAACCAAACTCCAGCACACTGCGCAGGGGAAGACCTTTACTTGATTCTATCAACGCATTTCTTTCTTCAAAAGTTTCAAGGCTCAAAAGACGATCTTTAAAAGCACAGACCCTAGAAAAATCACTTTTAGGAATAGAAGACGGCTTGTGTGCATAAGCAAATTCAAACTCTTCAAAACGCATGCTTCTCATATCAAATTTCAAAGAACACATCTGCCCAAGAGAAGGAATTTCTCCAGCGGCAAACCCTTTAAAAGAGGTGAGCATTCCCAGTGTGACAATCATCATAGTACCCCACACTTATTTAAAAACCTCAAAAATATAATTTTGTAAAAGCCCCACAAGATAGAGTAGGCGCTGGTTTCCTGGATTGCAGAAATAGTCTTTGAGAAGATCAAAAC
>CAIYWZ010000133.1 GCA_903930075.1 uncultured Alphaproteobacteria bacterium
GGGCAATACTCTCCAGATCCGACTTCTTCTTCGAGACCTTAAACTCCAAAATAATCCCCTGTTTGCCTTGCGTTCGAGGAATGAGCAGCAAATCTGCCCGGCCATGACCTGCCTCTTTGTTGGAATCGATCAGATAGGTATCACGAAGGCCCATGAGAATTCCCATCATAAACGCATGAAAAACCTTTTCCGGGGTGTTTTTATCAAAATCAAAGTGGCTTGCCGTCATTTTGATAAATCCTGATATCTCATTCTCAAACGTCTTCACATCCCCTGTGGTCAAGGCTCCTGTCATTTTAAGATACGAAGTAAAATCCTCGCCTTCTTTGGCAAACCAAAGCTGAATGATTTTCGCATACACTTCCATCACTTCCTTGTTCGGAATCGCGATCTGCGCATCAATACCAAGGGAGGTGTATTTGTGGGAGAGAACATTGAGGTATCCTGCGTGCAAAAGCAGCGTCCAGATGGCGTTGGTGTTTTTGTCAAGGTATCCAAAGGTCATTCCGTTCTCGATGAGTTGTTGCTGGGGAATATTTTGAACAAGATTTTCGAGCTTTTCTTTAAACTGTGGCCCCGCATCTTTGGCAAGTTTAAAAATAAGCGCGTTCGTGCTGGTATTGCGCCAATACGCATCTAAGGCTCCATTTCTTTTGAGGCAACTCAGGATGGACCAGGGGTTATAGATCTTCCATGGACCGATTTGGTAGCCATTATACCACTCCCGGATGGGCTCGATTTTGATTTCAGGGGGCAGCAACGAGATCACTTCGTCTTCCGTAAACCCAAAATACTGACCATATTTTCCGTCTAAAACACTGTAGCTTTCGATGTTGTTCAGGCCGGAAAACATGCTTTCCTGCGAGACTTTCGTGATTCCTGTGATGATGGCCTTGCCAAGGTCGCTGTTGTCCTTGAGGGCCGAACCCAAAAGCACCCGCATGAAGGGGATGATTTTGTCGTAATAGCCTTGTATATAGGCCTCTTGGATGGGGGTGTCGTATTCATCCAAAAGAACAATGGGGGGGGTCTTATATTTCCTGTGCATAAATTCAGTGAGTTTTTTTAAAGCGTGCCCCAGCTTTGAATGGTCATCGATTCTGCCAAACCGTATATCTTGAAAAAATTCTCTTTCAGACTCATCCAAAAGATCTCCCTCGAGTAAATTTCGATTTTTAACGTAAAGACTTGCAAAAATTCCTTTGATATCACTGTAAGCCGTATCAAAATCATCGTATTTTACGTCTTTAAAGGTCAAGAAAATCACCGGATAATGATTTTGATGTTTTGCGCAGAATTCGGCATGATCCTTAATGTTCAGACCTACAAACAAATCTTTCTCACCCTGTTTTAAAAAGCACTCGAGCATAGACATATTGAGCGTCTTCCCAAACCTGCGCGGCCGTGTCAAGAGGATCACCTTGGCCTTATTGTCCATGATTTCTTTGATAAAGAGGGTTTTATCAACAAAGATGCACTTTCCCTCAATGACCTCTCTAAAATCACTGATCCCGATGGGGAAATCGTTGGGGTTGATGGGGTTTGGTATCATGATCGTTCTCCAGTTCAATTTATAATCTAAACGATACCATAATTGGGGGGATAAATCAATTTTAAGATGACAGAAAATCTAAGATTTTAAGGGGTTATAAATAACATCTTGATTTATTCGCGTTTTATTGGCATAGTTCACTCATAAAACAATTTCGAATACATTTTTAAATTGCAAGGATAAAAAAGATGACAATAACAGCTCAACCTTTTAAAAAACTCCCCGTTGGAATCAGTGATTTTAAAGAAATCATCACTCAAAACTACGCATTTGTTGATAAATCTCTCTTCATCAGAGAAGTTGTAGAAGAGGGCACCTATGTGTGTGCGATCACGCGGCCTAGGGGGTTTGGGAAGACGGTGAATATGTCCATGCTGGAGAATTTTTTGTGTCACCATGTAAAAGAGGATCTTTTTACGGGCCTTCTTATCAAAAATCACCCCGAGTTTTGCGCAAAATATCAAAATAAACGCCCTGTAATTTTCTTAAGTTTCAAAAATGTGAAACACGAGAATTTTCAAGGAGCCATGGAGTGTATGGCAGAGATTTTTAGTCAACTTTACAAAAAGCACGAGGATGTTTTGGAGGGGGACTTTTTATGGTCCGAAAGTAAAAAAGATTTCATGAGAATTCTTGATAAAAACATCGATAATCCTTACCGTTTAGAAAGAGCACTCACAAATTTGATGAGATATCTGAAAAAAAGATATGAAAAGTCTGTGGTTGTTTTGATCGATCAATGCGACACGCCCCTTGAGCAAGGACGCTTGAATGGATATGAATCTGAAATTGGATCTTTCATGAGCCGCCTGTTTGAATCCGCACTCAAAGACAACAGCGACCTTAGCCAGGGCATCTTAACCGGGGTCACCTGGACGTGTCAAAGTGGCATTTTCAGTGGTTTTAACAATGTCTGCGTATCGGACATTTTGGATAGCGATTATTCCTCGTGTTTTGGGTTTACGGAAGAAGAAGTGATCTCCCTTTTGCCCGAGAATCTTCAAATAGAGCCCATGCGGCAGTGGTATGGCGGCTATGAAATTGGCGGAATCCATCTCTATAACCCCTTCTCGGTTATCCATTGTCTGGACAATCATGGCATTTTGGATAACTATTGGATTCAAAGCTCTGACAATCATTTCATCTTGAAATTTCTTGAAAATCCAGAATCCTACAGAAAAGAAGCCCTGGAGACACTCATTGCAAAAACCCCCAAAGAACACACGGTTGACAGGGACGGGAGAGGATGGACGGGATGCATTCACCGGGGATATGCCAAACTCACGGGAACATCCAGGGGGTATTGGGCGGAGTTATTGGGAAATTTAGAGGTTCCCAACACAGAAATCATGGGGCTTTATGAAGAAATTTACAAAAATATCCCAAGAAAGAAAACAAAAGCATCAACTTAAAACCATGGATTTAAAACAACAGATTGCGCGTGCATGTGTTTTTTATAAAACGCCACGCCCATGCAACGTCATGTTCTTTTCAATCATTTGTTTCTGAAGAAACCTTGAACAAGATTCTTCAAGGTTTCTTCAAACTCAAAAGGTCGCCTCCATCTGCCAAGTGATTGATGATGGACAGGGGGATATAGAGCTTGTAAGAGCCAATCTGGTAGACATTATACCACTTCCAGATGGGCTCAATTCTAAACCCTTCGGGCAACATGGAAATCACTTCTTCTTCGGTAAATGCCTAAATCATCTTTTTATTTAAAATTCATTTCATTTTTTAACTATTATTTAATTTTTTTTATAGTACCCCACACTTTTTGTAACCTCAAAAAATATAAGAATTTTCATCCCAAAAAAGTTAAAAAAGCATTGCATAAGTGATTGCAAACGCATAATA
>CAIYWZ010000134.1 GCA_903930075.1 uncultured Alphaproteobacteria bacterium
GGCCTAAGGCATACACCGTGTTGCTCAAATTTTGAGAATTAAACTGTCCCAGTTTCCCTTGACTCACTTCAAAAAAAGCATCCATCCACTGTGTTGAAGGCGGAGTACCCAACTGACCTAAGGCATACACCGTGTTGCTCAAATTTTGAGAATTAAACTCTGCGAGTTTCCCTTGACTCACTTCAAAAAAAGCATCCATCCACTTTTCTGAAGGCCGGGTACCCAACTGAGCTAAGGCATACACCGTGTTGCTCAATTCTTGAGAATTAAAGCGATTTAAAAGAGGTGATGCTTCCTCGCACCATCTCTCAATCCATTTTGGACGGTTTTGCACTCTGCCTAAAACCACATCTCGTGTCCGAGGGATTTTTGCTAATTTCCCAAGATCATAAATACTTCTTGAAAAATTCATTGCTGTATGTTGTAGATCTTCTTTAAAATACCCATAACACGCTTCAATCCCATTCATCCACTGGTCAAGAAACTTCGGGTTAATGTTCTGTGGTTTAAGCAAATTAAACATCTTTAAAGGAGTATAATTATCCCATTCTTTTGGATAACCAGCTATAATTTGAATCATTCCTGATGTAGGAGAGATTTTTGAAACAGGTCCTAATCGCCCACGATTTGAAGTTGAAGATAAAAGTTTTGAAGTGTCTTTTTGTTCCAGAATGGGCGTTTTTTTTGTCAAATATTGATTCTTTTTCCCGGCCGTTTCCCGTACTTCATCTTCCCCAGGGAAACCAGAGGCCACCACAGATGTCTTTACCCCAAGCGTTAAAAGTATTGTCAGTAAAAGTTTCATTCTGTTATTCATATTTTGCTTTCCTTATAGATTTGATAATTTCAATATTCTTACCACATGTATTTTAAAAGCACAAGATGAAAATATCCATATATTCCTAGACAGGGCCACCGTGGGCATTGGATCTGCCCTCTTGCGCTTGAAAGTGGAGAAAAACTGGCATCAGTCTTTCCTCCAACTTTTGTCTCAAACGGGCTGGAAGATTCATATTTAATCCAATAACAGGAGAAGAGCTTCTTCTCCCCTTTTGCTCCAATCCTTATATGAAAGACGGAGCACGCAGTATCCAAAATGCTTTAAAAGCCTTGTTTGAAAAGCAGTTGATCCGTTAAATGATCCATCACTCAAAAAATGCGTCGGTCCATCGAATTGGAGGATGTTTTTCGTCCCTGCGTTATAAAAATCAACAACCGAGACCATCTCTGGAATAAAGCTAGATGCTTCAAATTCAGGTCTTAATTTTGTTAAAGTTTTCCCAACAGCTTTTTCACTTACGGAGGTTTGGTTATGCGTTGTTGCACGAGATTGAAATTCTTCCATCCATCTTGCTAAAATTTCTTCGCTTAAAAAGGATGGTTTTCCAGACATTTCTTGGAACTTAGAAAATAGAAAAAGTTGATGTTTTTGTTCTAGGAAAAATGCTCCTTCTTTGTGCACGAGAGCATGATTGATTGTAAGTGACCAATCTTCTGGAGGAATAATATCCAACTGACCTAAGGCATACACCGTGTTGCTCAAAGCTTGAGAATTAAACTTGTTCAAAAGAGGCAAAGTTTCCTCAAACCATGTTTTAAACCATGCTGAACGTCTTTGTTCTATACCTACAATTAAGCCTTGTGTCTGATGATTTTTCTTTAATTTCGCAAGATCATAAATACTTCTTGAAAAATTTATTGCTGTATGTTGGGTGTCTTCTTTAAAATCCTGATAACACGCTTCAATCGCATTCATCCACTGGTCAAGGAACACGCGATCGATGAAATTCGTCTTCAACAAATTAAACATCTTTGCAGGAGCATAACCATCCCATTCTTTTGGATAACCAGCTGTAATCTGAATCATTCCTGATGAAAATATCTTTTGTGCACTGGGAGTGTGGGTATGTTGAAAGTGCATACTGGTAAGGGGATGAGGTTTCAAGCTGGCAGATCGAGCTGCAGTCTCTTGAACGGGAGCACTCGTACTAAAGACTCTGGGAACGGCCGCTGATCGCCCACGATTTGAAGTTGAAGATAAGGGTTTTGAAGTGGCTTTTTGTTGCGGAATGGGCGTTTTTTTTGTCAAATATGCCTTCTTTTTCCTGGCCGTTTCCCATACGTCATCTTCCCCAGGGAAACCAGAGGCCACCAAAGATGTCTTTACCCCAAGCGTTAAAAGGATTGTCAGTAAAAGTTTCATTCTGTTATTCATGTCTTGTGTTCCTTATATATTTGATAATTTCCATATCTCTATCACATGTGTTTTAAATTTGCAAGAAAAAAATTAAAAATATAGATACAAAATTGGGTGAAGGAAACATGAAATTTTTAAGGTGACATTAACTAAAAATTAATGATTTTAGAGCAGTATCATATAAATAGAAATTCGCTTTTGGACTTGTTTTTTTTCTGTGATTTGTTATTTATGTTCCATGAGCAATAAAAAAAGAAAGAGCATTCATGAAAACCATTTTCACAATTATTGTACTCTTTTGCTGGCCCGTTTTATCCAGTGAATTAGAAGATCTGGGGTTTGAATATCCCCGAGCCCTTAAAAAAACGGTAAAATTAGAGTCTAAAGTCAAAAAAATTACAGATCAATTCCCCCCCGATGAGCACAATGTCATCCATGAATATTTCATCCACCCTGAAAAGGGCTTGCAGCGCCGAAATCTGTTTAAAGAAATAAAGAACAAAGGTCTTTTATCCACAACTATAAGATGGAATGATGAAGCCCAAAGTGTGCTCAAGATCATGGATAATTATGCGCTCATTGACAGTATTGCAAAAATTGATGTGGATCTTAATATTCTTGATCAGATGAAAAAGAAAGCAAAACTGCGTCACCATGACGAGGATGAAGAAATAACTTTGAAAAAAACGTTTTGGAAAAAGATCGCAGGGTTTATACAAAATCAAGAGCCCATCCGTCAGGGTCCAACAGAAAAAAAATACTTCAATGTCATCAAATTCCTCACCCAAAGGCAAAATCCCAATTTAGCCGTGGGAGACGAAGATATTCATGATTATTTCTGGGAGCAACTCGAGATAGATGTGAATACACTGGCAAGTAGTTCTGGCCTTGGTCGTAAAGATTTAATCGGATTGAACTTGCAAATTGATGAAGTACCGATAAATTTGATTAATGCCTGGTTTTTTCAGCTCATGCGCTGCAGACAAGCCATGAAAATCGATGAAAATGGCGATGACCTACAACCCATCCCTGCAGGCGTGAAATATATACGCAACCGCACAAAAGCCATCGTGACTTATTTATGTTACTTAGAGATGAGAGGAGAATACGGGAAAATCAAAGAGTTGATCAAAAACAACATCCTTGAAAACGCCACAGATTGCCCGGATGCAGCTCTGATTGGCCTCGAGTCTTTTGAACTTGGCATCAAACTGGAAAACGCAGGCTCTGATGTATACCAAGCCTTTGGCGCCATTGTTCAAGACTATAAGAAAGAAATCATTGAAAGTATTCTAGAACCTGGATATGAATCTCGGGAGGAATATCTGTATCTGCTTCTTCTGTTCAATCACCCTTTAGGATTGGGCCTGACTTTTACGCAAATGCATCATCAAAACCTTGGGGCCAGAAAGACATTTGACCAGGCTTTGGACTTGATCCTACAAAATTTGGTGTATGAGAACATCATCCTTGCCTTATCCTTGAAAAAATCCTGGCAGGAGGTGCTCACAAGATTTGTGCCTGAATGCGGGGCTGCAAAAAGCCTTCGGGATGATCATTTAGATGATCTGAAAAATTTAACCAAAAACGAAAATATCTATAAAGAGGTCTTGAAAAAACATACGCAATATATTTTCGATGAAGTTTTCACCTCGCCCTCACAATATTTAAATTTTCCACCGGAAAAGATCAGCACGATGCAAAGACTCTTGAATTGAAGGGGATATCTATAGGGGTTTTTAAAAAAACTTTCGGGGGTTTAGCTTATTCCTACAGGGCGGTGTTTCCTTTTAACCTTATCGGGAGGGGTGAGAAGCTCTAAAATACGGCGCGCTTTTTCTTTGTCGTTGTTGCTGTTCATATAGTCATTTATATGCCCCTGTGCAATATCAACAAGAGTTTTTCCTTGATATAAGACATTGCAGTTTGCTCCTTTTTCCAGCAAAACTTCTACGCAAGAGTCTTTATTCTTTGCAACACAATGGGCCAAAAGGGTTGTTCCTTCTTTATCCGGGGCGTCAATATTAGCGCCTTTTTTCAAAAGCAATTCTACAATTTCGATATTTTTGTCCATCTTCAATGGGGAGCGATCAAGAATATAAGAAATTAACGGAATATTTTCCACTTTCCCATTCACATCTACCCCGTTATTTACAAGTAAGGTCACAAGTTTGACAATTTGGTTTTGGTCCATGTCAACATAAATAAGATCCAAAGCCTCCTTAATGATGGAATGCGATTGTGCGTTTTTTTGTGGAATTGGTTATATCGAACTGTTTAAAGGATAGCTTGCAAGATCGGGCATAGGATAGGTTATATCAATGGTTTCATAATCCTGTGCCTTTGCCCCTTTATTCAAAAGCAGCTCTATGATTTTGATTCGGCTTTCTCCAGTTAAGAAAAATCTTCTGACATCCATGAGCCCAGAGATTAAGGGTACACCGTCGATTTTTGCATTCACATTGGCACCGTTGTCGATCAGCCTGATCGCAAGGGAAATGATTTCTTCTAGATTCCCACCTATTTTCATAAGAACATCCAAAATAAACTTTTAAAAACTGCATGACTCAAGGTTCCTTTTTAATTCATAACATTTATTTCACCACAAATTTATGAACATTTCGTTAAGTTTTATTCCTCATTTTTTGTCAAAATAAATTGACAAAATTAAAATTATTTGCCAAAATGAAGAGGATACACCAACAATGAAAGACAAAAAAATGAATACCCCGAACCCCGATGATATTGCCCATGAACTGGGCCTGCGCGCGGAAGAATTTAAATATGACTGGTCTTTAAAGGCCAGGGAAAATCAGCGCCCGCCCCAGGGAGACTGGCGGGTGTGGCTAATCTTGGCAGGACGTGGCTTTGGTAAAACACGCATGGGGGCCGAGACGATCAGGGCCTTTGCCCAAAGCGGATTATACGGACGCATTGCCCTTGTGGGCGAGACGGAGCACGATGTGCGCTCGGTGATGATTGAAGGGGAAAGTGGGCTTTTGAACATCTCGCCCCCCTCTTTTCGCCCGGAACTCCAGATATCGCTGAAGCGCCTCGTGTGGCCCAATGGCGTCATGGCCGAGTTTTTTTCCGCCCAAAATCCAGAAGGCCTGCGCGGACCCCAATTCCACGGCGCCTGGGTCGATGAACTGGCCAAATACAAGGACCCGGAAGAGGTGTATAACCAGCTCAATTTCACACTCAGACTGGGCCCCTCCCCCAAAATGATCATCACCACCACCCCCAAACCCATCAAATTGATCCAAGACCTCACCCAAGAATCCTATGTGACCCTGACAAGGGGGTCCACCTTCGACAACGCCAAAAACCTCTCCCCCTCCTTCCTTGCCCACGTGACAAAACTCTACGGCGGCAGCGATTTAGGCGCCCAGGAACTCGAAGGCCAAATCATCCACGAAGCCAGGCTCTTTCAAGAAAACGACTTCAGATACGGTCTTCCGGGAGGATGAATATTTTTTGAGGGATTAACGAAATGTTTACGAATTTGTGATGGAATATATTTTATGAGTTTAAAAGGAGCCTTTTGATGCAGTTTTTGAGAGTTTGTTTATGTCTGTTGATGTCGTTTTCGGTTCAGGCGGAGATTTCGTTTGAGAAGATGAGGGGGCTCCAGGCAAAGATGAAAGCGGAGGCGGAGATTTTCTCGCCCATTTATGGATTTTTGGCGTTGAACACGGGGACGTTGGAGAGACTTAGGTTTTTTGGGAATTATGGGAAGATTTATAAAACGCAAAAGGATAAAGCAGGGGTGATTCAAGCTCCAAAAATGGAGGGATTGCTTTTAGAAGGCGTCAATCCAACATGGATGCATCCGTCTTTTCTGATTCATAATTGGACGATTGATAAAAAAACAACGCCAGAGCAGAAAAAAGAAATAGAAACACAAAGAAAATATGATTTTGACCGGCAATTTGAATATCCTTTAGACGCCATTTCTGCTCTTGTGCAGTGGTTATTCCCCAGTCCCGATGGCTCGAATTTCCTCCCCAACAGACGATCTAACGATACGGTGGGGGATATGTACAAGGGGTTAACCCATTCTGATTTTTTTGCAGAGAAAGAAAAAGAATTGGCGAATAAAAAACAAGAGCTTGAGCCAAAAGTCCGGGAACAAGCGCGGATCAATCAGGAGATTAAGACACACCAGGATGCCCTTGATGCAAAATTAAAAGCGGTTTCTGGTAACAAAACGATAGAAGAGCTTTTTCAAGAAAAAAACAAAGACGCGACAGACAAAATTAAAAAAATTAGAGCGGAAGATCAACCTTTAATTACCAAATTAACCAAGGATAAAAAAGCGTTAGATGCAGAATTAGAAACGCTTCATCAAACAATAGAACGCTCAATTGCGATCTCTCTTCCAAAGCTCCTCAAAGGCATTCACGCAATCAGCGCTGATCCTGACAGGACTTTGACAAAATTTGTAGCTGCCGTGAATAAGCACTTAAATGATTATCCAAAAAGCCAGGGCTACATTTTTCTGACCATTGTCTATCACGCCCTTGTGCAAGATGGAACTTTTGCCAGCACCCATGCCCCCATTTACCCCAAACATATCGCGTTGCACGCCATCCTTGGCTATTTTTGGGCCATTGCCAATACAAAAGAGGAAATTGTAAAGGTGATGACGGATGCAAAATTAACCCGCGAGGGCATAGATCTGACGCACAGTTATGATCAACATCTTTATGAAAAAATAAAGTCAAAAATTATAGGAAACAAAGAAGTTTCCTTTGAAGAACGCGCCTATGCGGGGTATGGATATGAGGAATATGAACGTCGTTACCCTGAAATTGTTGGGGGCGGAATGGCAACAGTCCCCAAGATTGAAGGATATCCACCTGTCGATCCTTATTCTGATTGCGGGGAGACGGCGCTTCGAAATTTCCTCAATATTATGTTTTCTAAAACAGGAGGGAACTTTGATGTGGCCATTATCCCCTCTTCTTGGCCTTATCACGCGCAGCTTCAAGCTTTTTATAGCGAGTTTTCAAGAATATCGGATCAAAAAGATGATCGATCAAGAAATGCATGGTCTGCAACCATTACCACAAATTTAAATAAAAAATTAAAACCAGATGCTAACACAGATGTTCAATATAGAATACCAGGAAATCAAGATATAAAATTTTCTGAAATTGACTCGGCAGACTGGGGTATGGGGAATATGCTCAATGTCTTAGGCAAGCTCACCGGAAATCATGAATTAATCAAGCCTTGGAAAACACATCCAGGCGCCCCTGGTTTTGATGAGCACAAACAAGATTTTTACGATCAAATTGCAACCAAACTGGATGCCTTATGCAAAGCCCTTTCAAGGGATGATTTTAAGGTAGACTGGTGGTTTGGACAAGAAGGAGAGAAAAAACTCACCTCCCCCCATGGAGATTTTGTCTTTACAATCAATGGAGCGAAAATATTTGTCTTTCATGTTGCTCCGATGCATTACAGTATCAACCCTGAATATAAAGAAAGTGGTGATTGGAGAAAAGATAGAGCTTATCCGCAGGAACTTCTACAGGCATTTTACGCTCAAAATCCCAGTTCTGCGTTTTTAAATCCCTTGATCAAAAGTCACTCTGAAAAGGTAATAGAATTCTTTGAAAAAGATTCGGGAAAACTCTCTTCAATCACATTTCCTTTAAGGTTAATCTATAAACTTTCTAGCCAATTAATTATCCAAGATCAACATACCCGGGAAGAGTTCATTAAAAATATGGATGCGCTGATGAAGAAGCATCCACATGCAATTATTGATGACTTTATTGAAACACTCTTGATTTCAAGATTGAAAACAGAAGAAGAAATTAATGGTATTTTTAAGAATATTTTAGAAAATTATCCGTATATTGGAAAAGTATTTGTTCCCTATATTCATACTATGAATGATATTTTGGTAAAACAGGGAGATCAATATCTACCGGTATTGCAATATATTATAAACGCATATCCTTCTCTTTTAGATTCAAAGCAGAAAATTGAGTTTATAACGCTGCTTTTAAGACATGGAGTTAACCCAAATATCACGATAGACGATCAGATTGGGGGACGAATGTCGATTTTATATCATGTGTTGGAGCATTATTATTTTAATCCTGATCAAAAATTTGAAATTATAGATCTTCTTTTACAACACAAAGCCGATCCTAATAAAATAGCTAAAAATCCTTTTATCTCTCAACCGCTGATTGATAAAATCATAGACGAGCATTCTTTGAACGCAGCTGAAAAAATTAAATTTGTGAATTTGTTGTGTAACTATTCGTAACTCCCCAGGTACCATAAAGAAATATATTGAAATCTCCACGGAAACTACGATAGAGTAAATTCATAGTTCAATGTGAGGTTTTAAGCTGATGGAC
>CAIYWZ010000135.1 GCA_903930075.1 uncultured Alphaproteobacteria bacterium
AATCCCAGCATTACCCGATCCTTTCCATCATGGGGCCTAGGCAATCGGGGAAGACGGAGATGATCAAAAAGTATTTTCCAAACCTTCCCTATTATGATTTGGAGCAAAAAGAAAATTTAAAGAAAGTTCGCGAAAACCCTGATCAATTTGTACGTCAGAATTGCATGGAAGGTGTGATTTTTGATGAATTTCATTATGTTCCAGAGCTCACCGAGATCCTCAAAACCGTTGCCGATGAACTGCGTCATGAAATCCGTAGCGGGGGGGAAACGTCTTTTCCCACACGGTTTGTGCTTACCGGATCTCACAATTATCTTTTTGATGCGCAAATTAAAGAGACGATGGTAGGCCGGGCTGGGCTTATCAAGCTTTTGCCCTTTACTCTCCAGGAATCGGGGGTCATGGATCCCTTTGAGGCTATGTATAAAGGGGGATACCCCATTTTGTATGTGAATGGTGAAACCCCACAGAGTTTTTTCCCCGATTATATTGAAAATTACCTCGAAAGAGAAGTAAGGGATGTTCATGGTGTTCAGGATTTACTCAAATTTCGATATTTTTTACAAATGTGTGCGGGCAGAGCAGGGAATTTTATTGATACACAAAGCATGTGTTTAACGCTTGGGATTACGCTTAAAGCTCTTGAAAAATGGCTTGGTATTTTATATGTGAGTTATATTGCCTTTTTTGTCATGCCCTATTATCAATATTCGGAAGCACGTTTTGCCAAAAATCGTAAGATTTATTTTTACGATACGGGCCTTTGCGCCAATTTGATGGGCATTGAAGAGGCACAGGATATCAAAGAGGACGATACATTGCGGGGGAAATTGTTCGAAAATCTCGTGATGAGTGAGCTGTGGAAGAAAAATTTTATCAGGGGCAAGAACCTGGACCCAGCTTATTTTTTAAACGTCACAGGCAAAGATGCATACGAGGTCGATTTGATTATGGCCCGGGGGAATAAACTCAAAGCCGTTGAAATCAAATCCTCCTCCAAATTTGACCCCCACTGGTTTGACCGTATGTATAAAAGCGAAAAGCTCAAAACGGCTCAAAAATTTGTGGTCTACACCGGCCCCACCCAGGAGGTTCAGGGGGGGCGGGCTTTGAATTTTAAAGATATTGACCAGCTCTTTTTGAAATAACCTTTAAATTTTTGCATTAAAAAATCTTTTGTCAAAAACCGCTCTTTTATGATATAAAAAATTTTATAAATAGATACATGAAAGAGCGAAATGACATCCAAAGAAATCTACATCACCCGGGAAATTGAAACGCTCATGGCGCACAAATCCCAGCATTACCCGATCCTTTCCATCATGGGGCCTAGGCAGTCGGGGAAAACAAAGCTGATTCAAAAGTATTTTCCAAACCTTCCCTATTATGACTTGGAGGAAAAGGATAATTTTCGTATGGTATCCAAAGATCCCAATCGGTTTGTACGTGATAAATGCATGGAAGGCGTGATTTTTGATGAATTTCATTATATTCCAGAGCTCACAGAGATCCTCAAAACCGTATCCGATGAGCTTTTGAGAAAGGCCAATGGCAGGGGGGAAACCTCAATTCCCACACGGTTTGTTTTAACCGGATCACACAATTATCTTTTTGATGCGCAAATTAAAGAGACGATGGTAGGCCGGGCTGG
>CAIYWZ010000136.1 GCA_903930075.1 uncultured Alphaproteobacteria bacterium
CTTGAACTCGTTCAAACTAAATTTAAACAAGATCCACAGCCAATCCTTTATATCTATCAGCTGCTGCTCTTGTATCCATTTACTTTTTGGTTTCTTTTATTTACTTTTTAAAGATCTTTACAGTGGCTGTTTTCGCCCTGTGAATGTGTATATATCCGATTATGCTCTTTAAGGTCAAGAACTATTTTCATTTTTTTTAAAAAAACTTAAATTTTATTTCCCCCAGTCGAATAAGAAGGGATAAAAACGCCTTGTATCGGGGAGCTCAACAAAGGCACCGGGCGTGTTAGACGTTTTGTATAATCTATCGTTTCAGCTTTAGGTGCTACATACTTCAAAATAAGATTTCCCTTTGCATCACGGGTCAATACTGGAACCGGCTCAAGTTTTTCTTGGAAAGTAACCGAAGGATCTCCAAAAACAATCTCTTGATTCCACCTTTGATCACGGCTCTTTGGCTTCTTTTCCAGAAGTTCTGGAACTTTAACATCATATCTAATCGTGATATTTGATGGTTTATCCACTTTAACTTTTGCAATAGTCTTTTGCTGTTGTAAGGAAGGAAAACTCAAGAACCATGGTCTTTTTTCCTTGAGCACAGAAAACTGAAACAAATCCCCCCCCACTTTAACGACGCTTTCCCCAGGTTTTACTTTTGCGAGTAATTCTTCTTCATTGAAAGGAAAAGTTTCCAGGAACATTTTGATCTTTTCTAAATAATCATGAACTGTTACACTCAAACTCGAATGACGCAGGAGCATGGCAGGATCCAGTGGGTTATCATTGTCATCCAGACTATTTTCTGGATTTTCATTATCTTCTGCTTCTTCATTCCTTGTGTTATCTTCAGCTAATGACTTATTAGAAGCTAAAAAAGCAGGGAGATAATGATTCTCAAGCATCACAAACTTACACAGGGGCCTCATATGGGCTCCTTTTTTTATTCCCACACTTTTTACTTGAAAAATTACCCAAATCATGTACATCTGTTGCTATGAACAACAAAACAAAGAACCATCCATGATTGAATTTAAATCGACTAAACTTTTACCCTTAAACATCAAAGCCCTTTTCGAAATTGTGGCAGATGTGGATAGCTATCCCCAGTTTGTGCCCTGGTGTTTGGAGGCTAAAGTGTTGGAAAGGCAAGAGACTTTTATGAAAGCCCAGCTGAATGTGGGGACGGGGATGTTTACGGATACGTATATTTCGGATGTCACCTTGACGCCTTATTCTAAAATTGAATCCACCTGCAATTCGGGGCCATTAAAGTCGCTCAAAAATACCTGGAATTTTGAAGAGGCACCAGAGGGCACAAAGGTGACTCTCACCTGCACCTTCGAGCTTTCCTCCTTCTTCCTCAATACCCTCATGCGGGGGTTGATTGAGGATATCGGATCAAAAATGATCAAAGCCTTTGAAGAGCGAACCAGAAATTTTCACAATTCTTGAATTTTACAAGTCTAATTTTTAAGATTTTTGATTGAAAATATTCTAAAATACTGTATAATATAGTTATAGATAAATTGGTCAAGGAGACTCATTCAAATGCCAAAGCAAGTTCAAATCTTCGGGGTTGCAACATACGACGCGTTGTTTAAATATGTTTTGAGCGGGGATAATTTAAGGCCCTCGTTTTTTCATGCTTTTCTTCCAGGGCTGCACATTACAAAGTCTACCAGGTTAGATGACCACATGAATCCGTTAAAAGAGTTACAACGCCTGCGGACTTTTCTTTCGCATCCAAGTTCTGAAAAAGCCGCCAGAGAGTTATATGGAGCCTCTGATTTTGATGTGCGCATTTATGAAAAAGGCCAAGATCGACTGATCTCAGACCCGGCCCTGACCGAATTTCTCAAAGGCGTGGTCAGTCATTACGATGATATCAAATTTGCTTTCCCAGAGGAGCGTTATGATGGGACAATGGATTTTGTGTGTCAGCTCGATGGGGAAGATTACGCCCTGGTTGAGATGCAAATCGCGCCGCAAAATTATGGAGACCTGCGTTCCTTGGCTTATATTGCATCGTTTTATGGGAACCAACTCTTTAAGGGGCAAGATTTTGTTGATCTTAAGCGCGTTATCGGAATTAATCTTTTAGGGGGAGGAAAGGATAAAAAACACCATTGGAAAGACACACCCCATCAATATGTCCGGCATTATAAATTTGAAGAGCAACTTAATGATGATAAAAGGTTTATCAATGGGCTTGAGTTGATTCAATATTCTGTGATGAATGCTCCACGGGACAACAGCAACCAAGAACAAAAAGATTGGCTCACATTTTTTAAAAGCGCCCATGAAATGACCCCAGAACAAGTACAAGAACAAATCAAAACGCAATCGGTTCTGGAAGCCTTCGAGCGGGCAAAATATGCCGATCTTCCTCAAGATGTGCGCAAAGGATACGATGCGCAAGCTGTTTTCTTTGGTCAATATTCCCAGCATACGGAAGAAACAGTTAAAGAAGCCGTGGAAGAAGTCGTCAAGGAAGTTAAAGCAGAAGCAATGCGCCAGGGGATAGAACAAGGTCTGGCAAAAGGCATAGAACAAGGTATAGAACAAGGCCTTGCACAAGGTTTAGAGCAAGGAGAATTGAAAAAAATGTTGGAGACGGCCACGCGGATGATCAATCTAGGGTTAGATGATGAACTGATTTGCGCAAGCACCGGCATATCTCTAAAAGATCTTCTTGCCTTAAAAAATACATTATAAAGTATGACACCTCAACTTAAAGCCAGTGATCCGTCGAAAAATATTTGGGTTGCGGCCTCGGCGGGGACGGGGAAGACGAAAACCCTCATTGACCGGATTTTGCGGTTATTGCTGCAGGGAGAAGATCCATCTCATATTGTGTGTCTGACCTATACGCGCACGGGGGCGGCCCAGATGAAGACGCGGCTCCATGAGAAACTTGCGCTTTGGGCGGGCTTGGATGATCAAAGCCTGAGCGACCAAATTCAGGCGCTTGATGAAACTGTACATCCTGAAAAGCTTCAGCTTTCCAAAAACCTCCTTTGCCAGTATTTATGGGAAAATAAAAGCGTCAAAATCCAAACCTTACATGCTTTTTGTGAGGAATTCCTTCAAAAATATGTTTTAGAAGCGGGCCTTTCCCCTTTTTTTGAGATTATGGATGAAACACAAGAAGAAGCGCTGTACGGGGAAGCGTTTACAAACTTAATTGAAAATTCAAAGAACTTTTCGCCCTTTTTACCCTATCTTTCGCTAAGGTCCCTACAAGATCTTTTGGAAGAGTTTATCTCCCTTGAACAACGTGACGGGGTATTTCCGCAAAGCCCTAACTACAAAGAAGACACCCCGCAAGAGTTTGTTCTAACTTTAAGCACCGAAGATCTTGATATTTTAAAAAATAGCCCCAAAGACAAAGATCAGAAGCTTTTTCGTGATCTACAAAACCCCGCACTTTTCGCCAACATTTTCCTCACCCAATCGGGCGAAATGCGCAAAAAAATATGTAGCGTATCCATGCCCGCCCACCTACAAGAGCGTTTAGAAGAAGAGCAGCTGGGTTTTTTCGAACATCACGAGCATCAAAAAACACAAACTCTTTTTTACATGTCCAAAACGCTCCATACCCTTGCCTTAGAATTCCAAAGCGAACTTCAAAAGATTAAATTTAAAAAAAATCTCTATACATTTTCCGATATCATCATTTTATCCTTAAAAATTCTCACAGAAGCCCCCCAGAAACATCCTTGGGTTTTGATGACGCTTTTTAACACACTCTCCCATCTTCTCATCGACGAAGCCCAGGATACAAGCCCTGTTCAATGGAAGTTTTTGGAAAAATTAATTGAAGTAATGTTCGACGGGGCCCCTTTAAAGCCTAGATCTCTTTTTGTTGTGGGCGATTTTAAGCAATCCATTTTCAGCTTTCAAGGCGCAAACCCGGAAGTTTTTGTAAGTGTTTGTGAGAGCATTTCAAAATATTTGCAGCAGCAAAACACAACTCTTGAAAAGGTTGACCTGAATACATCTTTTCGCTCTTCAAGGGAAGTGCTTGAATTTGTCGATGGCGCATTTGAACATCATCTTCAAACGGGGGTGTGGGAGACAGAAAAACTCGTGCACAACGTGAGCCGGGAAGATCTTGGCAAAGTTGAAATCCTCCCCCCCTGCCCTACCCCTGTCATGGCGGCACTCGAGATTCAAAAACGCGCATCCAACGACACACTGATTCTCTTCCGCCGCAGGAGCGCTTACGTGAAAGAAGCCTTAAGGGAAGTGGAAAAACTGGGGCTTCCAACCTCAGGGCTTGACCGGTTTAATCTTTTGGAAGATTTTGCGATCCTTGATCTTTTGGCCCTTGCAAGGGTTTGCACCAATCCCCTGGATGATATGGCCGTGGCCCTAACGCTTTTAAGCCCATTATTTCGCTGGAGTGACCAAGATTTAGGCTACGCGCCCCTTTTTGCAAAAGAATCCATCCAACCTCTCCTTCAGCCCTTGATTGAAAAATCTCAAAAATCCAGCGTTCTTGAATTTTTCGTATGGCTCCTGATTGAAAATGAAAAAAGAGACGTTTTTATAGAAAGTTATGGGGAAAATTGCAGAGTTGTTTTTGAATACTTTTTTAGAGAAATTCGCAATTTTGAAGCGCAAAACCCCTCCACCTTAGACCTTTTCCTGCCCTGGATCAATTTCCGCAAGCTCGATGTGAAACGCGATGCCACAAAAGGATCCATTGCCTGCATGAGCATCCACGGCTCTAAAGGAATGGAGGCAGAAACGGTCATTCTCCTTGAGGCCGACTCTGCGCCAAAACTCCAAGACCGCCTTTTTCTCTATAAAAACACCGTTTTTTGGACCCCACAAAAAGAACTCTGGCCCGAATCCTTCAAAGCCCTAAGGTCTCATCACAAAGATAAAATCTACAGCGAATACAACCGTTTGCTCTATGTAGCCCTCACCCGAGCCCGGGATCACCTCTACATTTTTGCCACCCAAGAAGGAGGAGAATTATCATGGTACAAGGGGTTGCAACGGAGGAAAGAATAGATTATATATAGACTTAAAAAAACAAAGGGAGACTAAAAAATGAATAAATATCTTATAGCAATTATCCTACTTGCAAGCAGTCCCGTGCTTTCATCCTCACAATCATCCGAGTTAGACATTACTGCAGATATAATAAAAGAGAATATTCAATTAAAACAAGAAAATAATAAATTAAAAAAAGAAAAGGAAGAACTCACAAAGTTAATTGAATCACTAAGCCTACCTAAAGGAAAACCTTTGTCCGCATACCCCGGTCGTGAAATTGATTGGTAAAATTATCTCTTGAAATTCACTTTGATTTCCTCTATATATATTAAGGATAACAATATAGAGGAAATCAAAACATGAAAATATTACGAGGTATACTTTTAAGCACAATTATAGTTGTCAGCGCGCAAGCGTACGCATCTGAAGATTTTGAAAGCTTGGCCAAACGGGATTTATTATCTCCTTTATGCGTCGGCATGAACACCCAAGAGATGCCACAAGACCCACTTGAAAATCTTTTTGAAAATTATACGACAGAGAATTTTGATAAAATGGTTGTCTATGCCCACGAATCTTTAAAAGCAGAACACCATTGGAAGAAGTTTTATGAACTTTTACCAACCATACGCGCCATCGATGAAGACGGTTTTTTTGCCTTACGACAAATTTTTGCCATTCCGTTTCTCAATTATTTGGGCAGAATAAGTGACTTAGATAAAAGCTTAAGTAGTGTTTTTCATGAGAATTCTTTCGATCCAAGTTTAAATTTACTCAAAACCCAAAGCGAAATTTTTAAAAAGATGAAACTCAAATGGGATGCTCTCAAAAAAGAACCCCAATATGATGAAAAGCGCCAATTTATTGATATAATTTTAACCGATTTTTCACAATCATCTACTTTACAAAAAAATTCAGTTCCCATTTCTTTACGAGATATCCATATTTCAAGCCTAACGGGAGAAAAAATAAAAGAAACTTTGGAACTTCTTGAAGGGTTTATCAACAATGAAGATACACCTTTATGGCTCCTGAAAGAAACAAACCGACGGATTCAATTTTTAAAAAAAGAGTACAGGATAAAGTTTGATCCCCTCCTGGCACATCAACTTTCAACACGAATCTCAATCAATCCACAAACAACAATCTCTGAAATAATAAGGCTATGGGAAGATCTCAAAGAAACAATCCTTCCTCATTTGCAATACGATTTTCTCATGAATGTTTGGAATCGCTCAGACGAAGCATCTCATGATTTTTATACAATCAGATTCATCGCCCAAACGTTATCTTCTTTAGGAAGTGAATATAATGATCAAGCCAATGAATTTTGGAGGAAAGTTTTAAATCATCCCCAAGCAAGCATTTATAATGTTGATCAAGCCGCACAAAAACTTCAAATTCCTCACGAAGAATTCTATGGTGCCATCATGAATTTTTGGAATCGTTCAGATGCAACGACTCACGATTTTTATAAAATAAAATTCATCGCTGAAAAGCTATCTTCCTTAGGAGACGACTATCTTTTTCAAGCAAATGAGTTTTGGGAGAGAGTTTTAAACCACCCTCAGGCCAGTCTCTATGATATTAAAGAAGCCATAAGAAGCTTAATCAAAGGACCTGATCTGGAGAATTCAGCTCTTCATTCAATCATTCAAAAAATATTCAGCTTTCCAAACCTCAATATAAACGACAAAACAGAATTTGCTAAGGCCTTACAAACCATACGTCGCAATAAAACTCGGGGAGATTTACAAACCAAATGCTTAGCCATCATAGAAGTTCAAGCTTGGTTGGGCGTTTTGGATGATGAACAGGTAAATTTTTCCCAAAAACAAAAGGTTCTAAACGCCTTAAAAGAAATTGGAGAAGGGTTTCAAGATGCAAAAGCACAAGCATATGTCTCAATATGTCAAGATACTTCAGCTTCTTTTAACGATAAATATCACGCTGCGCAAGCAATAACGTTATTTGGAGAGAAATATCAAGGATTTTCCTTATCCGCATGGAAGACCGTCGCTTTGGATGAGAGATCAACTCTTCCATCTTTAATCTCAGCTGCTCTCTATTTGAATACGTCACAAAGCAGAGAGTTTCAAGATCTGGTCGCAAAGACCTGGATCAGAATCTTTAATCATGGTCATTCAAAACTCAGAGATAAAAATATGGCGATTTCATTTTTGAGTTCGGTTCCAGGGTATGAACAAAAAGTCATCGATATGGAAACCGCCGTTGAAAGAAAAACTACCGATCGAGCCAATCATTTTGGATCAATTATTCAACAAGTCATAGATTCAGGTAGAAATGATGCGCAGTTCAGATATATAAATGGGGATGTACGTGTGAATTATCTCCCCCTATTCTTTGCAGGAGGAATAATATTAACGGCTACGGCTACAGGATGGGTCGACGTAACGCCTACAGTATGGGTCGGCGTCCACAACATCCTTAATGTACACGGGAGGATAACCTTGGTGTGTGATCTATCATACACTCTTTTAACAACCTGTTCTCCTATCACCCTCTCTCATAAAGTCTATCTTTCTAATGAACTCCCTGATTATGAAGACTCAGCTCTGGCAAAAGGCTTTGTCAATTTCCTTCGCCGAAGGAATATGTAAAAAAATCTGCTTTCAATATCCATAAAAAACGCCTACAATATTTTTTTAAAGTTTAAATAAAGGCAAAGAATTTTGAGAGAGATTATTTTAGATACAGAAACCACCGGCCTTGATCCTAAAACGGGGGATCGGTTGGTGGAAATTGGGTGCTTGGAAGTTTATGATTATATTCCAACGGGAAGAACGTATCAGCAGTATATTAATCCCCTGCGAGATGTTCCACAGCAAGCCTCCAAAGTTCATGGTATTACGTCTGATTTTTTACTTTCCTATCCCACTTTTGATAAAATTGTCGATGATTTTTTGAGCTTTATTGGAGATGCCGACTCCCTTGTCATTCATAACGCCCCCTTTGATATGGGCTTTATCAATATGGAACTTGGACGCTTAGGAAGGCCCCCTATTCCAAACACACGGGTCATTGATACCCTCAAAATGGCCAGATCTACAATACGCACGTCCGCCTATAGTTTGGATGCCCTGTGCACAAAGTTTAATATTGATAAAAGCCAGCGTACGTTTCATGGCGCTTTGATCGATTGCGACCTGCTGGCCAAAGTTTACCTCGAGCTCAAAGGTGGACGGCAAAGAACATTTGCATTTAATGCGCAGGTGAAAAAAGAAGTGGCGTATAAAGACCAATCCCATCGCACGCACAGGTTTTCCCCCGCATCCTCACAGGAAAAAGAAGCCCATATAAACGCGCTCAAAGAAATTAAAGATCCCAGGTGGATGCTCATTGAATGATGAAGGCGATATTGGTTTTTATGGTGTTATTTTCCGTAAGTCTTCAAGGAAGCGAACAAGGAGATAACGATTACATATGGATCGATATCGAAATTCAACAAACTCCTCTTATTCAAACCAGAGAAGAACCTCAAGATCCCACTCCACAAGAGACGCATGAAGAGACAGTTTTAACAAATCTCGTCAAATCGATCAGAGACTGGGTCATGAAGGGTATCGAATTGCTCTTAGAAAATCCACCTGAAGGTCCTATTGAATTTGAATACAACCCTCATGGGTATCCTTAAGCTGCTGTCTCTTCATCGTCAAAATTCGGGGCCATGCCCAAGGCTCTTTTATAAATCACAAGAAGCTCTTCTTGCTCAGCCAAATCTGCCCGGTTCATTTTGCGCTCTTTAATGATTTGCTTCATGATTTTTGTTTCATACCCTGCACTTTTGGCTTCGGCATAAACTTCTTTAATGCCTTCGGCTATTTCAGCCTTTTCTTCTTCTAATTTTTCAATCCGCTCGATAAGGTTTTTTAAGTGACCTGCTTCAATATTTAACATAATTTTTTACTCCATGATTTAAACTTGAAAAGATTATAAACGATAATCCAAAAAAACGCCACACCCAATATACAGAAAATTAAAGATTTCTGAATTTCACCTCTTGAAATGGGTCTTTATTTTATGTATAAGAAGTCATTCAGTAAGGGTAGAGGAACATGTTTAAGTTTAGATTTTTTATACTGATCGTTTTTTTAAGCGTCAAAACCTTTGGCATGTCATATTCATTTGGCTTATTCTCAGACTGTTTCACAAGGTTTGCTGCGGTTGTTCCCATGGAAAAATCACAGGAGGAAACAAAATCTTCAGCTGCTGACATCATCGACTCTAAGTTAACGAAGTTTAAAGAAATGGATAAAAAAGCTGTCCGCGCATATTTCACGGCTCTTCTGGAACAAGATTCTATCCCCTCAGACGTACTTTATGATATTGCCCATCAATGGGGGCAGATCGTCGAACGTCAAAAAGGAATAGATGAGTTTGGCCAAACCTTTTCCGAAAACGTCAACCCCCATGACACTTTTTGTGCATTTTTATGGGTAAAGTTATTGATCAACTCAAAAAAGAATCTTTTTGATGAAAAGTACGCTATTTATAAATCAGAGTTCATGAATTATAAATTTTCTCGCATAGAAGGCTTGGTGGAAATACTTTCCCAAAATGGGTCTCCCGAAACAGATGAAGAATTCAATCATATTTTGTATGCGGCAACTCTTTTAGAGGGCCATCTTCGCTATCCCTATATGCCAGATAACAAACTTATAGCATTGAGAATTTTGAGTAATCGAAAGGAATTTTCAAATTCTTACAATGAAAAATTTATAAATCATTTTTTAAACAACATTCGTATGTCAAATCAATCAAAAATTAAATGATAGGAACACAAACACATGTATAAAATTTTAACTTTATCTTTTTTTACACTTTTAGACACAGCTCTCATGGCAAGTGCGGAAAGCCTTGCAAGTCTTGATTCTCACACAACAACAGCCACGCCCCCATCCCCAATATCGCTGGGTAGAAAAGGGTTTTCAAAGTCAACATATTTAGAACACATAGGCCTTGGCAAAGAAGAAATAGAATTGCGTCAATATGAGACTGAACAAAAAAAAGCAGATGATGAATTCAATAATTTCATAGAGAAAATGATAAAAGGAGACAAAAAAAATCAACATAATGAAAATTCTGAACACTTAGATGTCCTAATAATAAAAAAAATTGAGTCAAAAATAAAGCTCAAAAACAAGGCCGGAGATATTTTGACAAAGATTCAAGAATTAAAACCGACCGTTCATTCAATGCTCAGAGAAAGCGAATCAGTCATGATCAAATATCTCAATAAAGAACTTTCCAAGGAGAATTCAGTTTTAGAGGATTCAGTTTTAAAAACAATATCCCGTCCCAAATCACCCGGATCCATAACACGAAGTTTGAGCACCCCTGAAATAGAGACAGGGGTTTCAATATATATCAATGAAACAACCAAACAAAATATGTTAAAAGAGTATATTACCTATCTTGGTTTCCCAAATTTTCAAAAAGATATTGAAAAACATGAAAAAACAAAGGATTTACAAGAAGCATGGGAATTAATGACAACCCTCATGCACAATATAAAAGAAAATCTTGAATTTTTAAGTCCTCATGACGATTATATCAGAATCATGGCCTTCTTAAGATTATCCGAACGCATCGATGATTTTAATAAAAGTACAATGGAAATTCAGTTTACAAAAAATAATCGAGTTTTGATAGATTTTATCCATAATTTCGTATAAGGTAAAAAAACTATAAAATTTGATTTAAAAGGAGTTTTGAAATTGCGTTATTTATCTTACCTAGCCATTGCATTTGTGCTCAACAGCTGTTCCCAAGGCATCAGCCCCCATGGCATTGTGTTTACAGAATCTGAATTCAAAACACTCCCCAAACTCAATAGGGCTTCAATCGAACAAAAATTTGGGAAACCCCAATACACCAGCAGCTTTGATCCCAAAAAAGTTTATTATCTAGGCTATAAATCAGAACGGCATTATATTGTCCCTTCGGAAGTCATAGATCGCTCCGCCGTTGAAATCATCTACGATCAAAAGGGAAATGTGGTCTCCACAAAGAACATTGCCCTAGAGCCCAAAAACATCAGCCCCACTTCCGAAAAAGTGCCCAATCCTGAAATGGATACCGACTGGCTTTCCATGTTCGACATCGGCTCCTCCGATGGGGCAAAAATTTAAATCGGCTTTAAGACTTCGTTAAGAATTTCCGGTTATTGTTTACCTATGATAAAGGCCCATTACAGGAGCAAATGCAACGCTTGATTTCTCACGAAACAGCCGCGTAAAACACCTCCATTGGTTTTTTATAATTTAACACTTTTCGTGGACGATTGTTCATTAAATTTTGTATCTGTTTGATTTTTTCTTCAGGAAAGTTTCTAAAAACCCGTCTTTTTGGGGATGAATTCTCGCAAAAGACCGTTGACATGCTCGTTTAAACCACGCTGATAAGAATGGTAGGGTTTGGCGAAATAGCACTTTGCATCCAATGTGTTTGCGATA
>CAIYWZ010000137.1 GCA_903930075.1 uncultured Alphaproteobacteria bacterium
GACGTAAGCAGATGATTTTTTATATTTTATCCCTTTTTCTGGTATTTCTAAGTGGATGCAATTTTGAAAAGAATTCGACACTTTTAAACGGTTATGTTGAAGGAGAATTCAGATTTTTATCAACAGTCGGCTCTGGGATTGTTTCGAAATTGCTTGTGCATAAAGGAGATTGGGTTAAAAAAGATCAAGTCTTGGCATTGGTGGAAAATACCGACTTGCAACTCAAGCTCGCGCAAGCACAATCGGCTTTTGATCTTGCAAAAGTGACTTTAGACAGGTACATTGCTCTTGAAAAACAAAAAGCGATCTCTAAAGCAGATTTAGACACAGCGCACACAAACTTTGATAAATCAAAAGCAGATTTGGATTTGGCTAAATGGTATTTAGAAAAAGATAATTTAACCGCGCCTGAAGAAGGTTATATCCAAGAAATTTTGAAATACGCTGGAGAAGCAGCGAACCCTCAGAGCCCTGTTATCTATTTTCTGCCAAAATCTGGTATTAAGGTCAGATTTTTCATCCCCCAACCTTTGATGTCCAAGATTAAACTCGGGCAAAAAATTAATGTCATGATAGATGGGGTTCAAAATAAACTTGCTGCGAAAATACACTATATTTCGGAAAAAGTAGAATACAATCCACCTGTACTTTATACCAACGAACTTCGAGATAAGCTATTATTTTTGGTGGAAGCCGTTCCAGAAAATCTTGATTTTCTAAAGCCTGGGCAACCTTTAACTGTTGAGATTCCCCATGAATGATTCAGAATCGATCATCGATATCCAAGGTCTTTCGAAATCGTTTAATGGAAAAAAAGTGGTGGATAACATCAATATGCAGGTCCGAAAAGGAGAAATCATAGGATTTTTGGGCCCAAATGGCAGCGGGAAAACAACAACCATGCGCATGATTTGCGGCCTTATTCACCCAGATACAGGTTCTGGGACGTGCCTTGGATATGACATTCGCGATGCGCATAAGGATATCAAACATAAAATTGGTTATATGACTCAAAAATTTAGTCTTTACGAAGATTTGACCATTAAAGAAAATTTAGAATTTGTGGCCCGTGCCTATAATCTCCCAAATATGAATAATCTTATCCAAGAAACCCTCAAAGGTTTGGGCCTTTTGGAGAGACAAAATCAACTCACCGGAGTCTTATCGGGGGGCTGGAAACAAAGACTTGCGCTTGCTGCAAGCATCATTCATAAACCAGCGTTACTTCTCCTGGATGAACCCACCGCTGGCGTTGACCCCAAGGCACGAAGAGAGTTTTGGGACCAAATTCATAAACTCGCCGCCCAAGGTCTCACGGTTTTGGTCAGTACACATTATATGGATGAGGCCGAGAGATGCCACCGTATTGCCTATATTCTTTATGGCCGGATGCTTGAAGTTGGCACATTAGATGAGGTGATCACACGCTCCAACCTTTCTACGTGGACTGTTTCTGGTGAAAAACTGGGGGATTTGGGCACAGAAATTAAAACTATGCCAGGGGTCGGTCAGGTGACTTATTTTGGCAACACCCTCCATGTCACAGGTCTAGATGCCCAAAGTTTGGAAAAAAGTATGAGCGAACTTGGGGCACAAGGAACGTACAAAGTAGAGCCCGGTAAAACAACCCTAGAGGATGTTTTTATCAGCTACATGGAAAAAGCCAATATCAAATAAGGAGCAAAAAATGTTTAGTCTTTCTGGAATTAAGGCTCTGTTTTTTAAAGAATTCATTCAAATGAGGCGGGATCGCATGACATTTGGAATGATGGTCATGATGCCTATCATTCAGCTCATATTATTTGGTTTTGCCATTAACAATGATCCAAGAGGTCTACCTTTGGGCGTTTTAATTCAAGAAGAAAGCTCTGTTTCCAGGAGTATTGTAAGCTCCCTTGAAAATTCATCTTATTTTAAAGTTACACACCATTTTAAAACTCAAAAAGAAGGGGAAGATGCCCTTAAAAGGGGAAATATTTCTTTTTTCCTCACCATCCCCCCAGGGCTTGAAAGAGGCGTTTTAAGAGGAGATCAGCCACAGATTCTTTTAGAAGCAGATGCCACAGATCCAGGCGCTGTGAGCGCACCCTTGGGGGCTATTCCAAAATTAATCAATCAAAGTCTTGCAAGAGATCTGGGGAGATATTTTCCTCAAGCAACACCTGCCACGACCATGATTGATACGGTCATTCATCTCAATTATAACCCAGAAAGCATCACGGCGTATAATATTATTCCAGGGCTCATCGGTACCATTCTTTCCATGACAATGATCATGATGACAGCAATTGCTCTGACCCGGGAATCTGAAAAAGGAACGATGGAAAATCTTCTTTCCATGCCCCTTTCTCCTTTTGACATCATGATCGGCAAAATCACCCCATATATTTTAGTAGGGTTTATCCAGTTTCTCGTGATTATTGGCGCCGGGTATCTTCTTTTCTCCATCCCAATTCTGGGGTCGCTCTTGCTTGCAAGCGTCATGACATTACTTTACATCACAGCAAACTTACTCGTTGGATATGTATTCTCAACAATTGTTAGAACTCAACTCCAAGCCATGCAGCTGACCTTTTTCTTCTTTCTCCCCTCCATGCTTCTGTCAGGTTTTCTATTCCCCTTCTTTGGCATGCCTTACTGGGCGCAAGTTTTAGGGAACTTCTTCCCCATCACCCATTTCTTAAGAATCATGCGCGGGATCTTGCTTAAAGACAGCAATCTCGATATCATTTTTAATGATATGCTGGCCATGATTGCTTTTATTTTATGCGCAGCATTTATTGCCATCAAACGTTTTAGAAAAACATTGGATTAACAGTTAAAACTTTACCCTTCAATCGTATAGAAATTCGCAAACTCTAAGGAAAAATCACGAATCTGACTTAGGAGTTTGAGACGATTTTCTCTTAAGCTGGCATTTTCATCATTGACAGTCACATGATCAAAAAATGCATTTAAGGGCTCTCCAAGTGTCAGAATTCCTTGGAATGCATGAGCGTAGTCTTGCAGATGATTGATCTTTGAAAACGCCTCGAAAAGAGTTTTTTCTTCTTGTTTTTCAAAAATATCTTCTGAAATATCTCCTTTGATATCAATGTCTTTTAAAATATTGGCCGTTCTAGAAAAAACCATGCGCAAAGTCTTCCCTTGATTGCTGATGAATAAATCATGAAGCGCTTTAATCCTGGAGAGAATATCACACAAGTCCCCCGCTTCTATAGTTTTATGCGTCAGAACAGCTGAAATGATATCGTGGGGTAAATTTTGGTCTTTGAGCATCACTTTCAAACGATCAAGAATAAATTCGTATGTTTCGCCCTTCCCTGCTAGAAATGACTTTAAATTGATCTTCAAATGATTCTCTAAAATGAGCCTGATGATGCCAAGGGCCGTGCGACGCAAAGCATAGGGGTCTTTCGAACCCGTTGGTTTTTCTCCAATAGAAAAAAATCCAGAAAGGGTATCGATTTTATCGGCCAAAGCCACAATCACACTTAAAGGATTGGAAGGGCACCTGTCCCCAGGACCTTGGGGTTTATAATGTTCTTCAATGGCAACGCCAACCTCTGGATTTTGGGTATAATATCTCCCCGCAATGCCTTGCAGCTCTGGGAATTCATTCACAAGCCCCGTTGTTAAATCCGCTTTAGCAAACCTGGCTGCAGTTTTGACTGTTGCAACATCCATATTATAGGTCGCTTCATTGATTTTTAAAGCCAATGCTTCAATACGATCCACTTTTTCATACATGCTGCCTAATTTTTGATGGAAAACTCTCGTTTTAAGACCTTCCAGATGTTCCAAAAGTGTCTTTTTCTGATCCGTTTCAAAAAAGAACAATCCATCGGCAAGCCTTGCGCGCAAAACACGCTCATTCCCCGCAATAATCGTTCCTCCGCCATCTTTTGGCGTAATATTGGCAGCAAAAAGGAAAAAAGGAGAAAGCTTTCCATCTTTATCTTGGGCCAAAAAATATCTTTGATGTTTCCGGCACACAGCAATCATAAGTTCTTTGGGCAAATTTGAAAATTTGGGGTCGATTTGTCCCTTTAACACATGGGGCCATTCCACAAGGCCGGTGACCTCCTGAAGGAGCCCTTCATCGTCAATCAGCGTGTAAGATGAATCTTTTAAATGATCAGCAATTTGCGCCAAAATAATAGAACGACGCTTGGCAGAATCAAGAACTACATGATTTTTCGCAAGCTCTTGCTTGTATTCTTCCCAGGAATGAACCTTGATATGGGCAGACCCCATAAAACGGTGTCCACGGGTTGTATCCACCACAGGAACTTCTAAATGATCAATCTCTATTTTTTCCCCGCCAAATAAACACAAAATCTGATTCACCGGGCGCACAAAGGTCATTTTCTTGTCCCCCCAGCGCATAGATTTGGGAAACGAAAGCTCATTTAAGGTTTGAACCACGATCTCTTTTAAAAGATCAACCGTTTTTTTTCCCTCTTGAACAATATGGGCAACCCAATATACCCCTTTACCCGTATCCACTTTTTGACACTGCTCAGGAGAAACACCCGTACTTTCAAAAAATCCCTTTTGCGCAGCTTCCGGCGCATCAATTTTTGGCCCCTTTTTTTCCAAAGTTTGAGGCGATGTCTCCAGAGGAAGGCCTGCAACAGAAATTGCAAGGCGCCTTGGGGTCACAAACGATTCAATAAAACTAAAATCAAGGCCTGCCGCACTTAATTTTCCTTGTATAATCAATTGCAGATCCATTTTTGCTTTTTCCTGCATCCGCGCCGGTATTTCTTCACTCAAAATCTCAAATATAAATTCACTCATTTATTTGTACTTTCTGTATTTTTATCAAAACTAGAATGCATTATACCATAGCCCATGGCTTTTTTCCAGAACGCTTCGCTTCTGCCTCTTAAAATATCTTCCGCAACAGGTGTATAATGGTTATCATCGGTATGTAAAATGATTCCTGGGAAAAGGCGGCTAGGTTTTTTGGAGTTTTTAACGGCCATGATCACAATCCGTTTTGCAAGCTTGCCTTCTTTGGGCCATAAAGGAAACGTTGCAATGCCTCCAAAATTATTTTTAACCAAAAGACTCAAAATTTCCTCTAAAGATTCCGCTCTATGAACAATCGAGATTCTGCCTTTGTTTTTTAACCGTCTGCCCGCATGAAAAATCCAATCTTTGAGTTTAAGATCTCCTTCCACATTGGCTTTTTGCAAAATTTCATTGTGAGGATGCATAAATTCACCCGCCCCATAATAAGGGGGATTCATGATAACGGCATCAACCGTGATGTCTAGTTTTGAAAAACAACTTAAAGAGCAGGAAACATCATCCAATTCATTCTCTTCAATATTTTTGTTGGCAAGATCGATCAAATGTTCCTGAATATCCACGCCGTGAATCTTGATAGATGGATAAAAAAACTTCAACGCAAACATCGAGGCCCCAACACCACAACCAAAATCAAGCACAGTATCGGTTTCTCTAACATCGGCAAAAAAAGCCAGAAATATCGGATCAATACCTGATTTATACCCTTGGATAGGCTGGTATAGAGTCACTTGCTCGCCCAGGATTGATGTTTTTTGTATGTTATCCATTTAAGTTTCTGTACGTTAAAAACCAATATGCTAAAATGGCAACAAGGAAAATCAAGAACAACAGTGATCTAATTTTATTTTTTCTAACCAAGATGTTTGGCATAGCTGTGTTATAAGCCAGATGCAACGTATAAATGACATCACTCATCTTGAAATTTTTCGAAAGCTTTGGTACGTCTCTTTCTCTCAAAAACTGTAAATATTGGACAATACCCCAAGATTCTCGAGTTGTGGCTAAATCAAAAGGCGTTTTCCCATCGTGATCTATTGCAGTCATATCAGCTCCTTTATCAATAAGCATTTTTGCAATTTCTGCATTCCCCCACCATGCTGATGCTTCATGTAAAGGTGTTCTGCCGCTGTCATTTACTGCACATACGTCACTTCCTTTTTCAAGCAATGATTTTACAATATCGGTTCGTCCTTTTTGCGCCGCAACATGAATCGGCGTCCATCCTTTATGATTTTTTGCATGGATATCCGCTTGATTTTTAATCAAAAGTTCAGAAATATATGAATAGCCTTTTCGTGCTGCCATATGAAGAGGAGTTGTTCCCTCTTTATTTGATGTATTTATGCTATTTCTACTACTTTTTATAACTAACTCTACGATAGAGCTATGATTATTCTCTACAGCAATAAAAATTGGGGTACGTCCTTCTTTGTCCGCTGCATCCATATTAGCTCGATGATTAATTAGCAACTCTGCAATACGCTTGTTTCCTTTTTGTGCAACAACATGCAAAGGTGTCAATCCATTTTTATCTACAATATTAATCTCAATGCCTTCTTGGACCCACCACTCTAATAAATCTAAACGTTCATTTTGTGCAGCGACAAAAAGAGGACTCCATCCTATTTCATTTATAACATGCAGATCCGCGCCATGTTGAATTAAAAGCTTAGCAACGCTGATATGCATCCACCAAAAAGCAGCTAAATGCAAAGGAGTAGTTCCATCATGAGATGCAATAGTTACATCTGCACCATGTTGAATTAATAGCTTAATAATAAAAGAGGAGCTATTGCTCCTTATAGCATGATGTAAAGACGTCCATCCATGAGAATCTTTTGCATTCACATCAGCTCCATTCTGGATAAGTAATTCGACAATACTTAGCTCCGAATCTCCTTCTGCTGTGATTACATGAAGGGGGGTATATCCTTCTTCATCTATTTCGTTCACATCAGCACCATTTTTGAGCAATAATTTTGCTCTAGCTTCACAATTATTTTGTACAGCAAAATGAAGAGGAATAAAACCATCTGCCGCGTTAGTTATATCTGCCCCATTTTGGATCAATAACTTTACAAGACTTGTCTGATCATGCCACAATGCAAGATCAAGGGGCGTGTTTCCATTATTATCCACAAGATTCACATCTGTTCCATTTTGGATCAACTTTGTGGCAATATCAGTCTGATATTGTTCTATAGCAATATGAAGAGGAAAATTTTGTTTAGTATCATTCATAAGAGTTTTTCTCCGATCAAATTTTTCTAACTTGAAGATTCCGCGTAAAACCGTTATATTGCTTTTTAAATCAATATACAAGAAAATTATAAAAATGAAATCTAAATGACTTATCGCCCATCAGTCCAGCGCTCTTATCTTCAAATGCCCCCCCTACTGCCGGTCATCCTCGAAGCTTTAGCTTCGGGGATCTCCCTTTCCTTAGCCAACGCACCTTGGGTTTTTTATCTGTATTGCAAACTCTGGCGGAAGAGGTCTTTTTCACTAAACCGTTTTTCTTTGTGGGATAAGACAAGGGAGATCTCAAAAGCTAAAGCTTTTAAGATGACAGAAAAAGGGTGATGATGGGTGGTAAGATCCAAATGAAATATTATGACGTTCTCGTCCCCCTGCCCTTTGATCATCCTTTTACCTATAAATCTGACCTTGAACTCACCCGGGGGGATTTGGTAAAGGTTCCCTTTCGTCACAGGGAGCTTTTGGGCGTTGTGATGGGCGAAAGCACTTCTTCGCTTTCTACAAAAATTAAAGATATTTCTTTAAAATATGAGGATCAGTTTCACGAAACGATTTTAACGTTTATCGAAAAAACAGCATTTTATACCTTTGAAACCCGCGGGGAAGTCTTAAGGCAAATTTTAAGTGGGGCGATGCCAGATAAAGCCTCTAAAAATATCACTTTTGAAAATTTTAGCAATAATCTTGCAACATTAAATGAATCACAAGAGGCCGCGTACCTTGAGATAAAAGCTTTTTTTTCGACCTCAAACTACGCCTGCGGTCTTTTAGACGGGATTACGGGATCTGGAAAAACAGAAGTTTATTTTCATCTGATCCTAGATGCACTCTTAAAAAATCAACAGATTTTGGTTCTGCAGCCAGAAATTGCCTTAAGCACGAGCTGGCTCAAACGTTTTGAACGGGCCTTTGGGATTAAACCCTTGGTTTGGCATTCGAAAATCAGCCCTGCCCAAAAGCGCGATCTTTGGAAATGGGCACTTTCTGGAAAACCCGGCGTCCTTGTGGGGGCAAGATCCGCTTTGTTTCTCCCCTTTAAAAGTCTTGGATTTATGATTGTTGATGAAGAACATGACGGCAGTTATAAACAAGAAGAGCAGTTTGTTTACCATGGACGGGATATGGCGGTCCTGCGCGCCCACATTGACCAGTGCCCTATTTTATTGGCTTCAGCCACGCCGTCAATTGAAACCTATGTGAATACCCAAAACGGTAAATATAAATCGTTCGAGCTCCATGCCAGATTTCAAAATGCAAGTCTGCCTGATATTGAACTGGTCGATTTGAAAGAATCACCCCCTACCGAGTTTTTAAGCCCAAAATTACTTGAAAAACTTCAAGAAAATTTTAATAAAGGTGAACAATCTCTGATTTTTATCAACAAAAAAGGATACGCCTCACTGACCATTTGCAAAGACTGTGGCCTTCGCATTTCATGCCCCAATTGCGCTTTATATTTGGTGGAGCATAAATTCCCACAACGCCTGATTTGTCACCACTGCGGCTTTGTGGCAAAATATCCCAAGGTGTGTACAAAATGTGAAGGGGAAGAGACCTATATGCCCTGGGGGCCAGGCATTGACCGTATGGAAGAAGAACTCGTAAAGCTCTTCCCCACAGCCCGAATTCAAAGTATTACCAGCGATAATCAACCCTCTCCCAAAGAATGGGAAACGTTATTGTTCAAAATCTCAAACAAAGAAATTGACATCATCCTTGCCACGCAAATCCTGGCAAAAGGTCACCATTTCCCAAAACTCACCTTTATCGGCGTGATTGATGGAGATTTTAGCCTCAATTGTTTGGATCTTCGGGCATCCGAGCGCACATTCCAGCTTCTTTCTCAAGTTTCAGGACGCGCCGGAAGAGAAGGAGACAAAAGCCTTGCCATGATCCAAACCCACGACCCCGAGCACCCCGTTTTAAAAGCGTTTTCAGCGCTCAAAAGAGATGACTTTTTAGCCCATGAAATTCAAAGCCGCAAAAACCAAAATCTCCCCCCTTTTTCCTATTATATCGCCCTGATTTTTGCCTCCAAAGATAAGATCGAGGTGGAACATTTTGCAAAAAAAATCGCCAGCGAAATTTATCAAAATTTTCGAAAAGACTTCACCATTTTCGGCCCCATCATCGCCCCCATCGCCTTTTTAAAGCAACAACACCGCTACAGAATACTCCTAAAATCCCCCAAAAGTCCTTTTGCCTTACAAGACCTACGGTCATTGCTGCTCGGATTAAAAATACCTGCCAAAATCTCCATAAAAATCGACGTTGATCCTTATCATTTTTTGTAAAAAATTCTGCATTCGTATAACGTAAAATAATACTTAAGAAATTTTCAATAATTTTATTGACTTATTAAAAACACGCTGATATTTTCATATTCATTATTGTATTTTTAAAAATCATAACGAAAGGAATGTTAAAATGATTATATTTGGTCGTAACACGAAAAATATTGGAACAAAAACATTTGAAATAAATTGTCCAAATTGTCATCATCATCAATTAAGGCTGACAGCATATCAGTCTATGTTTCATTTCTTTTGGATACCTACATTCCCCTATAAAAAACAATATTTCGTTGATTGTGAAAATTGCGGATCTTGTTATACAAAAGAGATTTTGCATGAAGATAACGGTGGCCCTGTCGTTCATGCGAAAAAAGAAAGAATAAACATAAAAACTCCTTGGTGGGCGTTTTCAGGGACTTTTTTGATTGCTATTACTCACATCTATCGTTGGTTCTTATTTTATTTCCATTGAAAAAGAAAATTTAAAAGAGCGGGAAGAATTCTCAGCCAGCTTTCTCAGATGTTATAGATGAAATAACGGTAGGAGATTTTGAAAAAATGAAAATCGAAAAAATCATTCGCTAAAATATCGTTTTTTCAAGCCTGAAACAAATCCCGCAGTTTCTCTTCAAATTCCCCCCGTGGTAATCCAGGTTCAAAAGGTGCATGAAAATTAACCTCGATTGTGCCTGGATATTTGAGGAATTTTTTGGCGGGCCAGTAGAGGCCTGAGTTGAGAGTCACGGGGATAACGGGGATTTTTAGGGATTGATACAGTGCCCAAAGTCCTGGGTTAATTGGACCAACCTGCCCCACGGGTATTCTTCGCCCTTCGGGGAAGATGATGATGCCACCGCGCTCTTCAAGGGCTTTTTTACCGCCTTTGAGCAACTCTTTTAAGGACTTTGCTCCTTGTTCTCGGTTGACCAAAATCATCCCCGATTTCCGCATGAAATACCCATAAATGGGAATATTGTTCAGCTGGTCTTTATATACAAAAGCAAACGTGCAATACCTAAAAAATGTCACTGTTTCAAAGGCCGATTGATGCTGGCAGGCAATAATGCAAGGCCCCTGATTTTTTAATATTTCAAGACCTGAAGTTTTGACATTTGTCCCCAAAATGTACTTTAAATAAAAGACATTCATATGACTCCAGCTTTTTAAAATCCAATCCCCTTTCCATTTTCCAATATACCAGGGAAATCCGATGACCAGAAAGATGAATGTTGTGAAATAAAACAAAAAGTGAAACAGAAAAGAACGTATATAAATCATGAAACTTGAATCCTTAAACCATCGTAACAGGGTAAAACATTGGGGGGCAGTGTAGAGGTCAGAATATCATAATCGAGCCTTCCACTCATATGTGTCAAATAGGCTTTTTCCGGGGCCACGCGATCAATCCACGAAAGCGTTTTATCTAAGTGCGCATGGGCAGCGTGGGGCTCGTATTGCAGTGCTCCCACAATCCAAACTTTAACGCCTTTGAGAAGATCAAAAGCCCTCTCATCCAAATTTACAACATCCGTTGAATAGGCAAAATCTCCCATACGAAAGCCCAAACTTTTAGAAAACCCGTGATCCTGTTCGAAAGGAATGATACTGATACCGCAGACGGTAAACATTCCTCCTATCAAATGCGGCTCCATAAAGGGGCGAAAGGTCTCATGGGAAGGCGACGTTGTCATCAAATATGCAAACCTTGTGCTTAAGGAACTGTATGTCTTTTCATCGGCCCAAAAAGGATAGCTTTTGTTATTTAAGGTCGCAAGCCCCCGCAAATCGTCAATACCGTGAGTGTGATCCGCATGATCATGCGTGTATAAAACACCATCAATATCTGTAATTTTCTCCCGCACAAGCTGTTGCCGCAGATCAGGCCCCGTATCCACAAGAAGAGTTGCCCCCTGATGTTTGATCAAAATACTTGAACGCGTGCGTATATTTTTTATGTTTTTGGGATCACACGCCCCCCAACGATCCCCATAAAAAGGAACCCCCGATGAAGGCCCACACCCCAGAATAACGATTTCCAAGTTATCTTTACCTCTTGACTTTAACTCTGAAAATTATTATACTTTTTTGTGTTATCTAAAGTCAATGCGAATTTGGGGGATAGTTAAGTGGTATAACTCCCGGCTCTGGACCGGGCGTCCTTGGTTCGAATCCAGGTCCCCCAGCCATCATTCTTAAAGCTGCATTTTTTCCTTGACGATTTCTTTTTTTCAGCTATAGTGATTTTCATGTTCTTAAGTGCCCCTGTGGCGGAACTGGCAGACGCGGCAGACTCAAAATCTGTTGTCCGTAAGGACGTGGGAGTTCGACCCTCCCCGGGGGCACCACTTAAAACGGTTTTTTATACATAAAGAAGGTATAATTATGACCAGTATTGAAGTTCTTGAATTTTTAAGAGAAATGATCTGGGTGATCATCAAGATAAGCGCCCCTGTATTGGTCACAGCCCTTGTGGTCGGAACAATCGTATCTCTAATCCAAGCCCTAACACAAATCCAAGAAGCTACCCTTTCCTTCATCCCCAAAGCCCTTTCCATTGGCATTGTTCTTTTGCTATTTTTTCCCTTCATGCTCGAGTCTATCCAAAAACTCTCCGATAAAATCTTTGACAAAATTATGAATCTGACATGAAATTTGAGGTTAATCTCTTAGATTATTTGGCCTATGGCCTGATTTTTGTAAGAATTGGCGCCTTTTTATTTTTTGTCCCCGTTTTCTCAGAAACCGCGATTTCACCCCGAATCCGCGTCTATCTTGCGTTTTGGTTCATGCTGGTCATGGCCCCTGCCCTGCAAGGATCATTCCCCAGGGAAATGGACAGCACCGCGCTTTTGGCAACTCACGTGATCCACGAAGTTTTGGTGGGGGCGGCTTTGGGCCTTGTGCTGAAATTTATGTTTCTAACCCTGGAATTTGCAGGGAGTTTGATATCGCAGGCCGTGGGGCTGACAAACGTTTCCTTCAATTCCCCAAATATGGGCGGCCAAATTAGCCTTCCTTCGAATCTTTTAATGCTCGCAGCCACGCTTTTGCTCATTGAAACAGATATTCACCACCATTTTATTCGCTTTATCTATGAAAGCTACGCACTTTTGCCTGCGCACTCTTTTAATACCCAGGATCTGACCCAGAGCCTTTTAAAGAGTTCAAGCGATATGATGTCCCTAGGGTTTAAGCTTTCAACCCCCCTTGTGGTCTTTGGGCTTTTGGTCTCCATCGCGCTGGGAATTCTTAATCGCCTCATCCCCCAGGTTCAAATCTTCATGGTCTCCCAGCCCCTTCAGCTGGGATTTGGTTTTTTCGTGATGCTCTATGCAATCCGGGAATTGCTGATCACATTTTTAAAAGACTATGAACGCTTTTTACTGGGGATGCGATAAATGGAAGAGGGCGATAAGTCAGACAAGACAGAAAAACCAACGCAACATAAAATCGATGAAGCCCGCAAAAAGGGCCAAATTCCCGTCTCCAAAGAGATTCATACCTTTGCGCTTTTTTTAACCTTAACCTTTATCTTTTTGGCTATTTTTCCCTATACTTTCAAAAATCTTGCCCATCAAATGCGCTTTTTCTTAGAATTCCCACACACGATTTCCTTTGATGTCATCACGGGACGGGAAGTGTGGTGGAAACTCATGAAATCCACCACGTTTTATATTTTCTTAATGATCGTTCCCCTTGCAATTGCGGCCATCATCAGCGGTGGGTCTCAAACGGGGTTTAAAATCTCCGCCGAGCCGCTAAAGCCAAAATTCGATAAAATTTCACCCATGAAAGGGTTTAAACGCCTTTTTTCGTCCAAGTCTTTGGGCGAGCTCATCAAGGGCATTTTTAAAATCCTTTTGGTGGGCCTTGCCATCTATTGGGTCATGATCCCCTCGTTTAAGCTCATTGGCGCCATGACGGATTATAGCATGACGCAGACGCTAAATATTTTGGAAACGCTGGTCCTAAAGGTCATTTTGGTGGCAACGTCGATTTTATTTTTCGTGGCCGCGGGCGATTATGGATTTGAAAGATATAAATGGTATCAAAACCTGCGCATGACCAAACAGGAAACCAAGGAAGAATATCGCCAGCAAGAAGGAGACCCCCACGTTAAAGCAAAACAAAGGGATGTGCGCATGCAACTCTCCAAGGCCCGCATGGCCAGCAGAGTCAAAGAAGCCTCCGTCATCATCACAAACCCAACGCACTATGCGGTGGCCCTAAAATACATCCACGGCGAAATGGAAGCCCCCCAGGTTGTGGCCAAAGGCGTGGACTTTGCGGCCCAAAAAATCCGGGAAATCGCCCTTGAAAACAATATCCCCATCGTCCAAAACCCACCCCTTGCGCGGAGTTTATATGCAGAAGTCGACATCGACGAAATGATCCCCGAAACCATGTATAAAGTCGTCGCCGAAATCATCCGCCGGGTTTTGAAGCTGGGGAATTGATTTGGTTTGACTGCACCCAGTCATCATCTACTCCCTTCTCTTGTCATCGCCCCCCTTTTGTCATCTTAAAAGCTTTAGCTTTTGAGATCTCCCTTACCATCCACAAACGCTC
>CAIYWZ010000138.1 GCA_903930075.1 uncultured Alphaproteobacteria bacterium
GGAGATCTTACAAAACTAAAGTTTTGAAGATGACTGCGGTGGGGGGGTGAATAGTTACGAAAAATCTTTTATTAGAGGATACAGGTGTTTAAAGGGCATACAAATTATTTCCCTCTTGATTTTTTGAAGATCAGCCCTTATATCTATCCCAAGACGGATTTGTATATAAGGAACCAATCGAAAAATGAAAAAAGCTCTTGCCATGATTTTAGCATGCCTCTTGAATACCCAAAATACGCGTGTGATGGCAACGGGTGAATTTGCCCAAGAGTTCTTGCGATACAAGGATGACAACATCCATGCTGTTTATGCACAGCGGTTTTTGAAGGTTGCAAAGGACACAACTTTAAGTGCCCATTACAAAATGAATGCTGCAAAAGAGTTGGTCAATATTGGGGCAGAGTACATCTTCATCGCTGCAGAAGTTTATTTGGATATTGCCAAAGACACGCGTGAAAGTGGATATTATAGAACCGATGCTGTCAAAGAATTATCAAACCTGGGGGCCTTGTATCAACAAAAGGTCCCAGCACTTTACCTGGAGATTGCCCTGGAGAAGAGGTTGCCAGGGAATGAGAGACTCTATGCCGCAAAGTTTTTAGCCCGTCTTGGAAAAGAATATAGCCCCATGGCTGCACAAGCTTATCTTTTCATTGCAACCGATACGCGTGTTTCAGGCTACCATAGAATTGATGCCGCAAGGGCGTTGGCAGAATTCGAAGATGCTGGTCAATCTTACATAATTCAGGCGTATCTCTCCATTGTAAGCGACAAAAATATAAGATGGGATTGCAACATGAATCCCGCAAAGGCAAGGATTTATGCCGCCAACATTTTAATCAGATTGGTGGATAAGTATCACCCGCAGGTGGCACAAGCGTGCCTTGAGATCGCAACCAATACGACACAGATAGAGTTTAGAGATAGAATCAGGGGCGCAGAATTGTTGGCAAGGCTTGGGGTCAAATATCAATCCCAAGCCGCGCACGCTTATTTTTCCATCGCCATGAGTTTTTCCAATGACATATCCGATAACCATATCAGATGCAACTGCGCAAAGGCTTTAGCCTCTCTGGGAGAGCCTTATAAACAACAGGCCATCCAAGCCTACCTTCATATCCTTAAAACATTCGTGGGGAGCGAAAAGATCAGATGCGATGTTAAAAAAGCCTTAGCGGACCTTGGCGTTGCCGCGTGATTCCCCTGATACGTCCCGCAGTTCCTGGAGCAAAGAATTTCATTCAAAAAAGCAATGTTTTTATATCACAGACTCAAAATAATTGATTTTTATCTTGATTTTTTTGGCAATAGAGAACTATATTTGTTCTATAAATTGTAAGCAATAAAAGGAATGAAGCAACATGAAACGCAAACTTATCCACCTTGTCATCATGAGCGTGCTCGCAGGTGCAAACACTCTTTTAGCCTCAAGTGACGAGATTCTTCCAAATATTAATGGAAATAAACGAGATTTTCAACAACTTGACTCCTCCTCCCCAGAACTCACACCGCTTGGGAAAATTTGGGAAAAATTTAAAGATACCCCCATGTCTCTTGAGCTGTCGGAAGAGTTGCAAAAGCAAGATATTAGCGATTATGCCATGTTCCTAAACATACTGCATATGGCAAGAGTTGAGAAACGAGTTAACATCGTAAATCGAGTGTTTCGTGATTATATAAAAACCTATATTCATACCGCAGTTGCAAGGAAACATCTATGGTTGATCAAACCTTTTATTCACTTCTGTCGAAATCAACAAGGTCTTATAAATCATGTAGACAACCGTGGATGTACACCTCTTTTCATGGTAGCCCAAAATGGTGACGTTGATATGGTTAAAGCTTTGCTGGGGGCTCCTCTGATTGATGTGAACCTGGCAACGCAGAGTGGATTCACACCTCTTATGAGCGCCTCTTGTTATGGTCATGTCGAAGTTGTTAGAACTTTGCTTAAGGTTCATGGAATTGATATAAACCAGGAAAATCATAATGGATATACAGCTCTTGAATTTGCAGCTCTAAATGAGCGCTGGGATGTTATGCAGGTTTTGCTTTCACAAAAAAACATTAATAAAAACATTCATAAAATTGCGAGGGATTTTTTACAACAAGCGAATACAAAGTTAAAGGAACAAAGATGCGACGGAACTCATCTTTTGCATATGGCTGCTGAAAAAGGGTATACGGCACTTGCCAAA
>CAIYWZ010000139.1 GCA_903930075.1 uncultured Alphaproteobacteria bacterium
CTGCCGAAAAAGTTGTTCACCCCAAAGTTATAGCCACAGCAACAGACACTATGTCTGATGCAGATTGGGACAATTTCCTAGGCGAATCCGTGCCGCTTCATCTTTATGCGCAAAATATGGAAGAATAACTTCAAGGAGCTTTGCGGAAACGGATGGATATCGCGTGAATCTTTTTGATTTCATCTTCTAGAATCGTGTAAATTCTTTTATGCTTTTGCAATGTGGAGAGATGATCTAGGCTTGAGGCACTGATTTCGATCAGAAAATGCGTCTCTCCACTGGCAGCCTGGGCATAATGAGAGGCGTGCCCGGCGCTTTCGTCGATCACGTTCAGATATTCTGGAGCCAGTTCATTTTCAAGTTTTGTTTTGATATTTTGTGTAATCATCTTCTTATATTTTACGCATTCATTAAACTTCGTGTTTAACTTAGCAAAAAATATGATAATCTAACAGCATAATAAAAAAATAGAGAAAAATAATTGTGCGTAAATTTCTGATCATATTCACCATAGGGCTTGCAGGATGCAGTGATGTTTTGCAAAAGAATGAGGCCACCCGGGAAGAATTTACCAAATTATCAAAACCTATTGAGCCCCGCCGTTCTACCTATATCCCTAAAAAACAACCTCTCCTTCCCTCCAAATTCCGTGCACCTTTGTCTATTGATATCGACGATTCTATTCCCTTGAAGGACATTTACTTGGATTTGTGTAAACAGGGGAAGATAGGATGCGAAATATCCAATCATTTCAAAGATGTCAGGGTTCATTTTTCAGCCCACAAGAAGGCATTTATCGAAATATTAGAAGATCTGGCATCGCTGACACATAAACGCATCACCATCATTAAAGACCGCATCCGCATCGGGGAAGATTCGCCATATTTGGTCAATTACAATGTTCAATTCCTCACAGGGCTGCGCAGTACGCAAAACAAAATATCAACGGCAACGCAGGTTTTAAGCGGGACAATTAATGATAAGAACATGCTCGATAATGGCTCCAGCAGTCTGATTTCCACACAAAATGATATAGACTTTTGGAAGGAACTCGATTCTACGATTAAAACCATCATGATCTATATGCCCACGCAGTTTTACGAAAGTGACAAAGATGAGGCTGATGATGAGGATGATAAACTTCCAGAGAAAAAAACAATGCAAAATTACGCCCTCCATAAACAAGCAGGCCTCTTATCCGTTGTTGGCACATCCATGCAACATAAAGCCATTGCAAACTACATCAAAGAACTCAAAAAAGCCGCCACCGCGCAAGTTCTCATTGAGGCCAAAATTATTGAGGTGGCCTTAAATAAAAAATATGAAAGCGGCATCAACTGGGATTTGATTTTTTCCACAGTAAACCCCATACATGCACATTTTAACCAAGGAACATTTAGCGTCAATTATGACCCACGAGAAATTACTGAAGTTTTAAGGCTCATGGAACAGTTTGGCACAACAAAAACACTCTCGAGCCCAAGACTTACCGTTATGAACAATCAAAATGCGGTCCTGAAAGTTGGCGAAAACAGGGTCTTTTTCAGAGTGAAATACAGCCAAATGGTCTATGATCCAAGAAGGCGGGATGAGGGGTCAGGAAGTGATTTCATCACAGCCAACAGCGAAATTCAGACCGTTCCCATTGGGATTACCCTTTCTGTCCAGCCCTCAATTAATCTTGATACGGGTGAAATCACCTTAAGCATTCGCCCCACAATTACAAATTCCCATGAAAATGTCCAAGATCCAGCCGTGCAAATTGCAGCCAGGAATCTCAATATCAAATCTGAAATCCCCGTGATTGAGGTGCGTGAGCTTGATTCTATTTTGACCATAAAATCAGGCAGAATGGCCATTATTGGAGGACTGATGCAGGAAAAAGTAAAGGATCGCACAACGGGCATTCCAGGGACTTCTTCTGGGACTTTCTTAGACAGTCTTTTTGGTACAGTGGAATCGGAGCGGAAACTGACAGAGCTTGTGATCTTTTTAAAAGCCACAATCCTGGATAGCCCAGATCCGGATGAGAAAGATATGGATGTTTACCAAGAATCTATTCACGACAACAGACCATGGAGCGCGCAATGAAAAAATATCAGTTCAAAACAAAATATCCAGGATTTAGCCTGATTGAAATCGCCATTGTCCTTTCGATTCTGGGGCTGCTATTGGGCGGAATTTTAAAGGGAAAACAATTATACGACGCTGCAAAAATCAATGCGCTGATCACGCAAATTCAAGATATTAGCCTTGCAACACATCAGTTTGAACAGAATTTTGGCGCGCTCCCTGGGGATTACGCGGGCGCCTCCTCTCTTAAAGAAGGCCTTACTGGTGGAGACGGGAATGGGATGATCGGCCCCCAAGAAAAAGATCAGGTCTGGGCCCATTTGGCAGCTGCCGGTTTGATGAACTCTGCCGCAATACCTGTTTCTAAAATAGGCGGTACGATTTCATTCCAATATATTTCCCAAGGCGATATCAACGGAAATTGGATCGTGATCGGCCAAACTCTGGGCAATAATAACTTGGGCGCTTTACTCACCCCAGAACAAGCTTTTTTGATCGATAAAAAACTCGATGATGGTATAGCCACTTCGGGGAAAGTCAGAGCCGTCAAAGGTCAAGATGCGCAAGGCGAATGTTTTTCCGTTGACGGATCTTATAATTTAATCAATAAAAACCCCGCATGTGTACTTTTAGTTAATTATTAGCATGAAAAAACAGTTTCCCGGATTTGCCCTTTTAGAACTTGCCATTGCCCTTTCGATCATGGGGCTTTTGGTTGGCCTGAGCCTTCCCATGCTGGGTAAGTTGATGCGTCACAACCAGGTTCAAAACACGAAAAACACACAAGAGACCGTCTTAAAGGCCCTTGGCGCCTATGTGATGAACCATAAATCCCTGCCCTGCCCCGCCAAAGATTTAAGTGGTAAAAGCCAAGGTGCATGCCAAGATATATCCTCGGCCCAGGGGATTGTTCCCTTTAATACATTAAATATACCCAAAAGTTATGCTTTAGATGGATTCGGGCGATTTTTGACCTATGTGATTGACCCCGCTTTTGCAAAAGAAAGCTATTGCCAAGTGAAAAATACGCCCATAAATTTAACTCTAGCTGGCATTGATCTGCATCCGGACAACCCCATTGCAGTGATTTTAATCAGCCATGGATCTAAAGGATACGGCGCTTTGAATGGAAATTTCTCTAAAGTTCTCTTTGATGGGCCTTCTCCATTGGAAATAGAAAACAGCAATGGTGATTTTATTTTCCAAGACAATCAGCCAGGATTCGATCATATTGTCAAATGGGTCTCGAAAGATTTATTTGCAAATGCGTATATGGGAATGGGGTGTAAACGTGAAGATGATACAAATATCCAAATCCAATATAAAGGGGCCCCGCAGAGTATTTTTGGGGGGAGGAAATAATTGATGAAATTTAAAAGTATTGTTTTTTTTATATTCTTTGCTGTATTTACGCCTTTAGAGGCAGCTTTTCAAAAAATTGGTGTGTCTTTGATTACGCATCCCCAAGGGGAGAAGTTTTTATTTGAAACCAGCGATGAGAATGCAGGCTTGATCCTATTCCAACAAAAAAACACATGGACCATCGCCGTTGATATTAAAGATAAATTTGATATTGCATCTTTTTCCTCAAGCAATCTTTTAAGCAATATTGAACTTATTCCTTGCGAATTTGCGGTGATTAAATTTGATGTAAAGCCTGGATATTTTCCACAAATTGGGAAATATAACAAGGGGTGGTTTGTGGTCCTGCAGACAGGGAAATATTCATCCTGCGAGGATATTCAAATAGAACAAAGGGATCAAAAATACATTCTCAAAAGCACCGGCATCGCTGAAAAGATTTCTTTCCAAGACCCCATCACTGGAGATGAAATATCCGCATTTCCAAGCAACCAAATTCAAAAATGCACAAGTGAAGACCACAACTATGCGAGTTTTTCCCTTTTAAAAACATTCCAAGGAATCGCCATCAGATCAAAAGTTGACCATTTAAAAATAGACCGAGTTTCCGCTGATACAATTTCCATTGATATCCCAAATATTTTTGCCCCTTCAAAAGCCGATAAAAATCTCTACGAACAAAATCCAGAATCTATGATCGTGGAATTTTCTCAAAAAGATTTAAATAACGAATTGTTTTACGAAAAAAAGGTTGATCTTTTGAATAAAATAACCACGAGCTCAAAACAAAATGCCATCACGCATTATCTGGACTTTGCAAAATTTCTCATCTCATTTGCGCAAGGGTCTGAAGCCTTTGATTATTTGAGCTCCCTAAACACCGAATTCCCAAAAATCAAGAACATGCCCGTTTTTTCAGTATTATTTGGACTTGCGGCGTTATTATCCGATGACTTGATCATGGCCATGACAAACCTTTCAAAGAGTTATTTAAAAGAAAGCGGAGATGCTCCATTTTATTTGAATTTAACAAGAGGATTACAAAAATTACCCTTTAAAGAGGCAGAGCTGAATCATTTTCTCAAAATTGCCCCAAGACTTCCAAAGGATCTGAAAATTAACCTGGCTTTAAAGACCATGAAAGTTGCCATTGATCATCAATTATTTGACCTTGCCCGCGCAATAATCCCTTTAATTTTAAAAGAGGACCTGAGCCCGGAGAACAAAGCGATGATGATGTATTACGAAGCAGTTGTGTACGAACACGATGGATTAAACACAGAAGCACAAAGAAACTTTGAAGAGCTTAAAATGTCTATTTATGTTAAACCCAGGATCCTTGCAAGTATCAGGCCTTTCATGAAGGATCAAAACACACCTGAAAAACGCAGTATTGCTGCCCAAGAGCTGGAAAAATTGAGATTTTCTTTAACCCATGACCCCGTAGAAATTGAAATATTAGAAAAGCTCGCGGATCTTTATAGGGTCAATCATGAGTGGATTAAAGCGCTACGATCCTGGAATAAGATTATAAAATACTACCCCCAATACGCGCAAAAAAAAGAATTAAAAAAAGTCATGAAAAATTTGTTTCTTGATCAATATACGTTTGCATTCATGAAAGAGACGCTCATATTTATTGTGCTGGGATTGTTCGATGAGTTTTCATTTCTGATCCAAAAAACAGACGATGAAACGCGCATTGTTTTAGAACTCACAGAGCTGTGCATGAACACAAGCCTCAACCAACGGGCCATCAAACTTTTAAATACGCAGCTTAAAAAAACGTCCACCCCCTTGCAAAAGATGACATTTTTGCTCAAACTTGCACAAATCCAGTCAAGGATCGGCAAAGACCGGGAGGTTTTAAAAATTATAGATCAAATCCAACAAGATATCCTGCCCCCGCAAGACCAGAAAAAATTAAACTTTTTAAAAACTTATACGCTATATACTTTGGGTGAAATTTCTTTGGGGAACGAGGACATCCTGCCCGGGGATGATTCTTACGAGGCCCATAACTTCAGGGCGCGGGTGTATTGGGCATCTAAAAATTGGGAAAAAGCAGCAAACTCCTTAAAAAAAGTTTTATCCCTTTCCTCAAGCGAAGCATTATCCACCCAATACCATGTCATTTACTATGCCATCGCGGTTAGATATGCGGGAAATTTTGAGCTTTTGAAAGACTTACGCGAATTCTACCTCCCCCAACTCAAAGGCAGCCCCTTACAGGAAATCTTTGACTTCATCACAACCCTGGATACCTCCATCAGTGGGCTGAACTTAAACAATATTAATAATATATTTAACGAAATCAAAACACTGGAAAAATTCATGGAAGAGTACAAAAAACAACAGCAAAAATAATTTTTAGCAACTTTGTAATAAAAACATTTGAAAAAAAAATCATTTCTATCTATAGTGAAATTTCTTTTGGGGGTCATAGCTCAGCTGGGAGAGCGCTACGATGGCATCGTAGAGGTCAGGAGTTCGATCCTCCTTGGCTCCACCAAAAAGGACGCGTAGCTCAGCGGGAGAGCACTACGTTGACATCGTAGGGGTCACAGGTTCAATCCCTGTCGCGTCCACCATTTTATTCCCCAGGCTTATCTTTAGGCTGGTTCGAAACTTTAAGAAACCCCGGTTTATTCTCAGAGGTCAAATCAATCTTAATTATAATTAGGCGCCAGCAAGGCCAAAGATCCACTCAGAAAGCTTGTTTTGGGACTTTCAAATATTTTACCAACCCCGCGCCGCACTCGCCCCTGCCGCTGCCACAGCTGCCTTCTGTATCGCCTGTGTTTGTGCCTGAGGGATGCCTTGTGTGGAATTGAAGGGTGAGAGATCCACTGTTAACAGTAATCGGACTTGCCACAATAATCCATCCGTCGACGGTGTAAATGTCGCAGGCGCGGTAATTTTGGACCCCGATTCGATGATGACGCTGTGGGCGTTGTTTTTGGAATTATCTCCCATGATTTCCTGTTTAAGAATCATAAGAGACAAAGGTTAATGAAGGGTTTATCTAGAGGGTTTATTTGTGGAAGAGAATCCTTAAAATCTTTGAAATCTCATTTTTGAGTTCATGCCTTGAGACGATGAGGTCGATCATGCCGTGGTCAAGGAGGTATTCTGCGCGCTGGAAGCCTTCGGGTAGGGTGCCACGGATGGTTTCTTGGATGACTCTGGCGCCGGTGAAGCAGATTTCGGCCCGGGGCTCGGAAATGGCGATGTCGCCCAGCATGGCAAGGGATGCGGAAACGCCGCCTGTTGTGGGGTCGGCAAGAAGGACAATGTAGGGGATGTTCTCCTCTTTGAGTTCACAAATTGCGGCCGTGGTCCTGGCCATTTGCATGAGCGATAAAATTCCCTCTTGCATACGGGCGCCCCCCGATGAGGATACGCAAATAAAGGGGGTTTTGCGCTGTTTGGCCAGTCTTGCCGCAAAGATAAATCCTTCCCCCACGGCAGGCCCCATGGATCCGCCCATAAAATCAAAATCAAAAATCGCCACAATCACAGGAAGCTCGTTTATTTTTCCTTCCGCAATGATCAGCGCATCCTCGCCCCCAGTTTTTTGTTTGGCATCCTTAAGCCGGTCGATATATTTTTTGGAATCTTTAAATTTCAATGGATCTAAAGGGACTTTGGGCAGAGAAAAGCGCGACACCGAGCCTTTATCCAAAAGCGTTTCAAGGCGCTGTTTACCACTCAGACGCTTATGATGGCCACAATGACGGCAAATGTGGAGGTTTTCTTCTAAATCTTTTGCAAAAAGCATCTGCTCGCAGGAGGGGCATTTGTGCCATAGATTTTCAGGGATATCGGTTTTCCCCATAAAAGCTTTAATTTTAGGGCGAACGAAGTTTGTGATCCAATTCATGTCATATCATCCTTTCAAGTGGTGTTTCTTCAAGGCCTTTTCCAAGGCGCAAGGGCTGGATTTTGGTGGCAAGTCCTGAAATATCGTCAATATGAATGACCGAGCCGCAGATCATCCCTTCCCCTTCTTGAGGTTTTAATTTTTCAACCGGCGTTTTGTTCATAAATTTTGCAATGGCGAGCTCTTTGACCATTCCAATGACCGAGTCATAATTGCCGCACATGCCCAAATCCGTTTGAAATGCGGTGCCCTTTGGCAAGATACGCTGATCGGACGTGGGAACATGGGAATGGGTGCCCACAACCGCCGAAACCCGTCCATCGAGAAAGTTTGCAAATGCGGATTTTTCAGACGTGGCTTCCCCATGAAAATCAATAATGATACTATGAACAGTTTTCCCCAAAATATGGCTTTTTAGATATTCGTCAATCATGAAAAAGGGATTGTCCGAGAGCTCCATGAAAAGCCTTGCGATCATATTGATCACGAGAATCTTCTTCCCATTTGTGGCAGTTAAAATCACAGCGCCTTTCCCCGGGGTAGTTTTGGGAAAATTCAAGGGCCGGATCATTTTTGAGGTTTGAGAAAGATAAGCAACGAGCTCTTTTTGGTCAAATACATGATTCCCAAGGGTAATTAAATCCACACCTGCGTCAAAAAACTCCTCGGCAATTTTCTTCGTAATCCCAAAACCCGCCGCCGCATTTTCCCCATTAATAAAAATAAAATCAGGTTTGAGCTTTTCTTTGATGGTAGGCAAATACTTGAAAACAGCATCCCTGCCCGCTCTTCCCACAACATCCCCTAAAAAAACAACTTTCAATATTACCTCCAAGTTCATCTTGAACTATTTTATACATGCTTTCCGTGTGAAAGTGCAAGTTTTTAGAAAAGATATTTTTGATGTGTTAAAAATTGTATTCGTTTGGCGCAGTGATGAGGAGGGAACTGAAATTTACCATCCTTCTTGTTCCTCTCGTTTTTCAATTTCAGCATTGATATTATCGTAATTTTTCTGTGCATTAGCTTTTTTGTTTGCAGCATTAATCTGATTTTTTTGAGCTTGGTTATCTTTTATGCTAAATTCTGCTTTTTCTTGTGCTGTTAACGGATGACTCTCAAGCTTTTGTTTAATGACACTCAATTCCAATAAAGCTTTATTCTCTTCAGTAATTGCTGAATCTAAGCTCTTTTGAGCACTCTCGAGGTCTAGTTTCAACTGATCAACGGTCTTTTGGGCAGGTATTTTTGACAGCATTGAGGCATTGAGCGAGGGTATTCCCCCAGGAAATTGCGTATGAGTTTTTACGGGAGAGGTAGAAACTTTTGTATTATTTGAAGATGATTCGAGCAAACTATCTCTTTCATCATCTTCCTCATTACCAGCAATTTGACGTCTCCTATCTAGAATCTTTTGAGCTTGCAGAGAAATAGAAGGTGATTTCGCTGATTGATTATCATTGGGTTGAGTTGATTTTAATCCTGATTTTCCTGTTTCGATAGCAGCAAAAATCTCAGATGGTAAACTACCTTTTTGATTAGAAGCAGACGAGACATCAAGAGCAGCAACAGATTTTGGCGATCCGGGTTCTTTTATTAAGGATTCCGAATGATTATTTACTGGTGAGTGTTGTTCAAAAGATAAACAAGTTGTTGCCCCCCCTTCTGTTGATGCAATTTCACAATGATCAGATAACGTCACATCAGATTTTATAGACACTGTTGAAGCAGTTGAATTTGATCTTGACCTAATAAGAGGATTTTCTTCTTCATGAACTGCGAGTCTGTCCAAATAACTGTGTAAATTTTTCCTAAGTTATATTAAAAAGAAATAAAAAAATATAACAAAAGGAATAAGAAAAATGACTAAAAAACCAGTAACAAAAATGGATGAAGCGATTGATCTGTTATTTCAAGAGGGATTTGATGCGAAAAGTATCTTTGATAAGGGAGGACTTTTAAAGGAATTTACCAAAAAGATTGTTGAAAGGGCTCTTCAAAGCGAGATGGAGGAGCA
>CAIYWZ010000140.1 GCA_903930075.1 uncultured Alphaproteobacteria bacterium
AGCGGGCGTTGAATTTTTGTGACCTTGACCAGTTGTTTTTGGCTTAACAAATTCCGTGTGTACAAAGCTTTATCCCCGGTGGTATGATTATGAATCAAATATGAATAAAGGTTAAAATACAATGACATCTAAAGAAGTTTATATCACCCGGGAAATTGAGGAATGGATCAAGGTACAAACACCCCATTATCCCATTCTTTCTGTGATGGGGCCAAGAAGGTGCGGTAAGACCAAACTCATCCGGCGGAAATTTCCGGAATTGCCTTATTTTGATCTTGAAAAAGAAGCAACTTTTAAGATGATTTCAAAAAATCCGGATCAATTTGTGCGTGATCATTGTATGAATGGCGCGGTTTTTGACGAATTTCAATACGTTCCCCAGCTGACTGAAATCTTGAAAACCGTCTCAGATGAGCTTTTATTCGAGGCTGAAAAAGAAGGTGCTACAGCCCTTTCCACACGGTTTGTGATCACGGGATCCCACAATTATCTTTTCAATGAAAAAATCAGAGAAACCATGACAGGCCGGGCGGCCATCATCAATCTTTTGCCCTTTACAATCCAAGAAACAGGCGCTAAAGATCCCTTTGAATTGATGTATAAAGGAGGTTACCCTGCGATTTACACCGACCATCAGTCTCCGAAAAGTTTCTTTTCCAGCTATATTCAAAATTATTTAGACCGTGAAGTGCGCAACGTTCATGGAATCAAAGATCTATTGAAATTTCAAGAGTTTATGGAAATTTGTGCGTCCCTTGTGGGGAATTTCTTTGACTATGAGACAGCCGGATCTACTTTAGGAGTCTCTAGGAAAACACTCGATGAATGGCTGATGGTTTTGTATGCAAGTTTCATTATCTTTTTTGTAAGACCCTACAATAAAAGTATCCCTAAACAAATGGCAAAAAAACACAAAATTTACTTTTATGACACAGGTCTTGCGGCAGCCCTAAACGCCAGGGTAAAATCTCCTGAACATATCAAACTCAATGCCGATTTGAAGGGAAGGCTTTTTGAAAACCTTATCTTTTCGGAAATATGGAAAAAAAACTTTATTCAAGGTGAATATCTTCCTTGCGCTTATTTTTGGAATGTCACAGGAGAAAACGGCTATGAAGTCGACATGATCATGGAAGGAATCTCCCAGCTTAAAGCAATTGAAATAAAATCAAGCGACACATTCAATCCAAAATGGTTTGACAACATGCAAAAACACCCCGACCTCAAAACTGCCGATAAATTCGTCGTCTATACGGGGCCCACCATGGACGTGGAAGGCGGGCGGGCGCTGAATTTTTGTGACCTTGACCAGCTGTTTTTGGCTTAACAAATTCCTTGTGTACAAAGCTTTATCCCCTGTGGTATCATTATGAATCAAATATGAATAAAGGTTAAAATACAATGACATCTAAAGAAGTTTATATCACCAGGGAAATTGAGGAATGGATTGAATATCAGTCCCACCATTACCCCATTCTCTCGGTTATGGGCCCACGGCAGTCAGGCAAAACGGA
>CAIYWZ010000141.1 GCA_903930075.1 uncultured Alphaproteobacteria bacterium
TCACCCAAAAATAAGAGTTTAATTGCATCAAAATCCACCACATCGCCGCCCACACGTTTGGTTGTGTAAAATTCCACGTAGGGCTTGGAGGAGTAGGGGTCGCGTAAGGTTTGGATGCCGTCTCTATCGACGATTCTATACCCGGATTTAAAGTTTCCAAAGGCCAGAGAGACAGAAGAACTTTGCCCATTTGGAGATGGCATATCGTCATTCAACACAACTTTCTGACCGAGCAAAAGATCGTGTAGACCTTGCGAGGTGGCCGGGCTCCATATATAGTTCTCGCCTATTTTTAGGGATTTTATAAGAGGCAACATGGAACGCGGCATCATCCAGCAGGCGTCCCCCATATACCACTGTGGCAGTTTATAGTAAAGCGCAATCAAAAGATCCACCGGATTCTCCCCCAAGGAGCCTGGTTTTCCAGTCTTCATGGTCTCAAGTCCAGTACCGGATGCGTTAAATTTTTGATTCACACTTAAAAAACCCCGGGGCTGGCGCGCGCCGTCTCCATGGGTAAAAGCCGCGTTCTCCGCCCTTGAAATGGACGTTGAAATTTGACTGCGCAGCCACGATTCCACATCGATCTTCGAATCGTCCAAAAGTCTTTGTGTCGCCCTGGGTTTAGCATAGAGTTCATGGGTGGTTATGGATATTTTAGAAAGGACTGGCTCCTTGGTCTCTCCCCTTTCATCGGTTTCCAAAACCCACCCCACATCGCCCCCTTGAGGCGAGAGTAAAAGGTCAAGGGTCGGCGAAGAAATCGTTGTCTGCGAGGAAACCTGGCGCATGGGAGAAAGCGTGAGCAGCTCCCCTTGAACGATATCCTGGTCGTGTTCAGGCAACAAAACACCGCCACTCCCAGACTCAGAAGTCAGCGCCTTCTGCTCCAACTCCCCCATATCCCCGTTTTTAAGATAAGCCCCAAATCCTTTGGGTGAATATAGGTTGGTATGGTCCGTTTTTTCCAAAAAGTTCATGTCTTTTGTGAGTATGTGTGATGTATGTGTCATAGTCGTCTCTCTTTCATAAAAATAATTGATTAATATTTACATATTGTCAAATTATAACAATTTTGTCAATAATTATTTTTAAATAAAAATTATTGCATATCTTTATCTTTCGTTAATATTTTTGCGCTATTCTTGATCCATAGTTGGTTTTTAAAAATACTCAAGGAAATTTAAATAATGCCGGTATTAAAATTATGCTCAGTCGTCTTTGTTCATTGCTTCTGATGCATGAGGGGAGTGTTTTGCGGGCTTTGGGAAGACCTCCTGGGCCGCCTGCCCAAAAATCTTTAGTCGTCACAGAAAAACTGAAAGAAGAAATATTGGCATGTAAATATCAGCTTAATAATAACCAAAACTGCCCTTGGAAGCCTACAGAGGGAAGGAATCCAGTGACAAAGGAGTATTGCGAGAATAACTCCTTAGGATATATTAGATCATAGTACCCCACACTTATTTAAAAACCTCAAAAATATAATTTTGTAAAAGCCCCACAAGATAGAGTAGGCGCTGGTTTCCTGGATTGCAGAAATAGTCTTTGAGAAGATCAAAACCGTAAGTGAAGCAGGAGTATAAA
>CAIYWZ010000142.1 GCA_903930075.1 uncultured Alphaproteobacteria bacterium
ATATAAATATTTTTTAAGATTTTTAAGAAAGTTATTTATAAATATTATTTTCTCTAAACCCAATATCAGTAAGGATTTAAGACGAATATTTATCTTATTTAATATTTTCAAGAGTTGCATTTGCTATTGGAAAAGGCGAATCATTCCCTTAAAAATTGGATCACTTGATTTTTGGTTAAAAATTTTCTCATAAAACCAGGTTCTTCTGTTGGATCAATTTTTGGATCAATTTCATGATTGATTCTTTTTGCGTATTGAATATTGAGGAAATATCCTGCCGGGAATTCTTGATCATGGTCTCTAATGGAGTCCAAAAGTTCTCTTCGTCTATGTGGTGTAAAAGAATTGAGGGTATAACTCAACGCCAATTCGCACAAATTGACCCAAAGCCCCTTCCCTGGGAGGTCCCCCCCCTAAAACGCCAGTTTTTAAGGGATGACAGCGGTGGAGGAAAATGATTTTAGGGCAATGTTAAGTTTTTTAAGATCTCTCCCACAAAAGCAGATCCTCCTTTAGGGGCATCCTCCTTTCTTATCCCCCACCTTAAATAAAAATCCATGAAGAATAGATCCCCATGGATTTTTTGGTTCAAATGTTTGCGTAACTGGATTTTTTTTACTGAATTTTTGTTACAATTTGTTCCTCTGTATTTTTTTGCTGAGTAGCTTGATTTACGCCTTCTTCAAATTTAAGGTTTGCGTTCTGATGAGTTGATTTTGGATCAAGTGATACCTCTAATCCCAACGCCTTACCTACGAGAAGATTATCTGCTTTTATAAAATGCTGATGTGTTTTTTTGTGAGACTTTGTTTCCATTTCCTTAATTACCTTTTTATAGTCAGGAGAGTCATATGAGGCAACCGAACGTGATTCATTTTCGACAAAAACCACATTAAATCCTAATCTTAAGGCATCTTGAATTGTCGCTTTAACACAAAAATCTGTTGCTATCCCATAAATAATCAATGTGTTAATCTGTGTCGTCTTTTTTTCTTTACCTTTTTTATCTATTTTGGAATCTGGAAATTGTTCTACAAAATATTGTATCAACCCCGTTGATTCGCCTCTATGTGGCTTACCCTTAGAATCATAATATTCATTATCAAAGAAAGCAGAATAGCTATCACGATTTTGTTTTGTTCCTTTTTTTTGCAAATAATTATAATGAGTGTTATTATTCAAACCTGGGAGTAATTTATCTCCTGTAGGTCCTTCTACTAGCTGGATCCCATGATCTGGCCACAGCATTTGATCAATATAGTTGTTATCTTCAAAATAAATGCGGACCATACTAAACTTCTCAGGTGATTTATGAAACTTCTTTCCATCATAAAATATTTCTTTGCCATCTATTGATGTTACTTTTGTTATCCCGAGAGTCGCATATTGCGTTGCAATATTTGCGCCAGTATGAGTTGATGCAAATGAAATATGTCCCGCAGGATGATGATCTTGGGAAACCACAATATGTATACCTTTGTCTTTAAGAGCTTTTGTAAACTGCACCATGCTCTCAACATATGGTTTATCTGTACCTCCAACGGCTAAGGAACCTTCTTGTTGACCCTCACCCGTATACTTGGAAAAAGTTTCCTGTGGATCGACAACGATCACTGCAACATCTTTTTTATCTTTAAGTAAATTTTCAAGTTTAGGCTCTGTAGAATTCGTTTGATGATGGGGCTGCTTACCACCAGCATAAACACTCCCCCCCATTCCAGTGATCCCTAAGACCACGACCAGGGATAATAATTTATTGAAAAATTTCATTTTGTATTCCTTTCTTCCATTATTGTTATATTTGGTCACTATTTTTGTTCACCTTAAAAAGGATAGTATAAAAAAATTCATAGTACCCCACACTTATTTAAAAACCTCAAAAATATAATTTTGTAAAAGCCCCACAAGATAGAGTAGGCGCTGGTTTCCTGGATTGCAGAAATAGTCTTTGAGAAGATCAAAACCGTAAGTGAAGCAGGAGTATAAA
>CAIYWZ010000143.1 GCA_903930075.1 uncultured Alphaproteobacteria bacterium
ATATTTTTTGAGGTTACAAAAAGTGTGGGGTACTATAAATTTTGTTATTTATGCTGTTTTAGCAGAAATTTTAGCAAAAAATTTTTTCCCCTTTGCAAATAGCCTTGTGGCAACAGTTTGGATTTTAGCTGCATTTTCTTCCGCGCTGATCATGCGCCCCTTAGGATCGATCATTTTTGGATATATTGGTGATCAGTTTGGCCGAAAAGATGCTCTGATATTTTCAACTTTTTTAAGCAGTATCCCCATGTTGATTATGGGATGTATGCCCTGTTATGAAAGCATTGGTGTGTTTTCTCCTTGTTTGGCAATACTTTGCTTTATGATACAAGGCATAGCTTTTGGAGGGGAATACAATGGAGCTGCTATTTTCACCCTTGAACATCTGGCCAAATCAAAATCAAGATTATCCGCAGGATTTGTTGGCGGAATGATCTCTGCTTCTTCAAGTATCGGCGTTCTGTTTGCCATATTGAGTGGAACATGTGTTGCTTCTTTCCCTGAAATTTCCTGGGGATGGCGTATTCCCTTTATTGCCGGATCTTTTATAGGATTTTTAGGGGTTTATATACGGTTTAAAATGGACGAGACCCCTGAATTTGAAAAAATTTCTAGCTCTACACATAAAAAATATTCTTTTTTATATATTGTGCAAAACTATGCGAAGTCCTGTTGGGTGACATTTTCCATAGGTGCATTTATGGGAATCATCACGTACACATCCATTGGATTTTTAAATATGTATTTACATCAATACTTAAAAATTCCATTGGGTCAATCTTTAACTTTCAATGCTATTTCTTCTTTAATTTGGGTGATTGGTTGTCCTTTTTTTGGATATATGAGCGATTTTATAAATAAAAGAGCGTATTTTATCACAGCACTTTTAGGGATTTTTATTATTATTCCAATTGTTTTTCAGTTGTTCCAAACAAAAGATCCATCTATGATTATTGTGGGCCAAATTCTCTTTGGCCTTATTTGTTCAAGTGTTGCAGGGCCATCACATGGTTTTATGCAAAAATTATTTCCCCCAGAAGTCAGATATACAGGAATCGCTGTGAATTATTGTTTAGGTGGCGCCTTGTTTGGTGGCATTACGCCCATCATTTTATCTTTTTTCATAGACACCACTGGAAATATGAATGCGCCGGTTTTCTTTATTTATATATGCACCGCGTTCTTGATGATATCGATCATTAATTTAGGAGAACCCAGCAATCGCCTTAAAAAATTTGATGAATTTCGAAAAAATATTTAATGCATAAGATCAAAAACCCCTCGTCATTTGATGGAATTTTTCCCAAATTTTATCCACGATTGTACGTTCATTGAAATTCCAAACGTGATCCTCTCCTGTGATTTTTTGGACAGGGCGGATTTCAAGGGCAGTTCCCGTTAGAAAACATTCTTGAAAATTCTCCATATCCGATAACAAAATCGTTGTTTCCACAACTTCGATTCCTAAACTTTTGGCAATATCAATGACGGTGAGTCTCGTGATTCCATTGAGGAAACTATCTGGTATGGGTGTATAAAGAACGCCATTTTTCACAAAGAAAACATTTGAAACCGTGGATTCGGCAACATTTCCTGCGCAATCGAGCATCAAGGCATCATCAAAATTTTTATTTTCAGACTCTGCCTTTGCAAGGGACGAAATCATGTAAAGCCCCGCAGCTTTACTGTGAACCGGGGCGCTTCTGGGGTCGGGCCTGCGCCAGGAGGATACCACCAAAGAAATCCCTTCATTGGCATAGGGTTTTGTTTCCCAATTCCATAGAGCAATTGCAACATTGACATCCATATGGTTTGTAGAGACCTTCATTGACCGTGTTCCACACCAGGCGATGGGGCGAATATAGGCGTCTTGAAGATTATTTTTTTCAAGAAGCCTTTGTGCCTGCTCCATGAGGGTTTCTACACTAAAAGAAACGTCGAAATTCAAATAATTGGCTGATTTTTTAAACCGCTCGAAATGTTCCTTTGCTTTAAATATTTTCCCGCCATAGACCCGAATTCCTTCAAACACAGAACTCGCATAATGCAAACCATGGTTGATGATATGAACGTTGGCTTCTTCGCAAGGGATCACTTCTCCATTGATCCATATCCACCCTTTTAATTTTTCAAACATCGATGACTCCTTCATACTCAAACACTGCATTTCCTTCCATTATAATCTGATCCTGATTCATTTCAATCCTCAATCGCCCCTCCTCCATATTCACCCAAACAACTCCGTCCACAAGCCCTAAATGATGAAACACAAAAGCCGTCGCACACGCCCCTGTCCCGCAAGCTTTGGTAAAACCAACACCGCGTTCGAACGTTGTCAGATGGATCGTATCCCGCGTGATTACATGACCAAAATTCACATTGATACGATCAGGAAATTTTGAGTGATTTTCAATAAATTTACCAAGAAGCGGATCTTTGGGGATGCTCTGCAAGACAAAATGAGGATTTCCAACATGAATCACAGTCCCTTGAATCTGGTCAATTTCCATTGCATAAAACGCCAAAGGTTTTCCCATATTCACGCTCACATCACCATTGGCATGATTGCGTGTTTCTAAAATCCGGTCTCCCACCTCAATTGTATGAGCCTCCCCCCCCAAAAGCTTGCTCACACAGCGCGTTCCATTCCCGCATGCAAAAACTTCACTTCCATCGGCATTAAAAATTCGCATCAAACAATCGGCTTTTGAGGAATTCTCCATCACCAAAATTTGATCACACCCTACCCCATTTTTTCGGTCAGCAATTTCTTGAAAATTGATTTTCGGAAGTGGGTGGTCTCTGGCATCGAAAATCACAAAATCATTCCCCAGCCCATTCATTTTAATATACTTTAATGTTGTCATTGTTTAACCTCTGACATCACTTTTATCACATAAAAACACACAAATGAAAGAGAAATTAACTGTAATTGTCCTTAAAAAAATCTCCGCAATCTTGAAAATTACGGAGATCAAAAATAATTGTCTTTTTTAAAACGTTATTGTCTGGAAAAGAGTTTTTTCACGCCACGAAAAACTTTTCTCATTGTGGAAACGTTTTTTTCACCTTTTTCAAAACCTTGATCAACACTCTTAATTGGAGCCATCGAATGAAGATGAAAACTCGCTGATTCACGGTCTTCTTTGGTTTCAAGTTCATTCAGAAATAATGTTCCTGTGTGTTTAAATCCAAGTGCCCCAGGAGAAACCGATGTCACAGGATCCGTATGCAAAAGATAAGCGGAAGGATCTTTTTGAATCACACGAATATGGTTCTGCTTACCAACAAAGTTGTCAAACTCTACCGCAGCTTGTTTATTGCAAACACGGGGAGCTTCAAAAGTAAACAATTTTAAATTAGAATCAAAATTTGATGTCCCATCTATTTGAAAAATTTTATCCTGTAAGTCTTTTTTGATCATCAAAGCAACAATCTGTGCACCTGCGCCACCCAAACTATGACCTTGGATTTCAAAATTTGTATTTTTTAAAATGTTGGCATACCCCTTATTTATTTCTTCCTTAGAAAGATCGCGGGGTTGGGTTTGGATCCACGACTGAAATCTTTCGTTGATACGGATCAAAAGATCTGGCCAAATATTCTCAAACACCGATTTACCATAATGGTAAAAACCAGAGTGAACTTGTCCTGAAATTCCCAAAAGAGCAGGATCTCTTATCCCATCCCAAATTCCTGAGTTTATATTCGTTCCCCAGTCACTCAGAGTCATCGTACCACGAATGGACACAAGAAATGTTTCATCTCTTTCTCCCACAAAACCACAATGAGAAAGAGAACTGGAAAACAACCCTGTTTCAGCTTGAAAAGTTTTGAGCTTCAACGAAGAGATGTCCACTCCACACTCTTCTGGACGCGCACAATAAGCCAATTTTGCCAACTCACGTGCTTTTTCAATATCATATGTTTGTGTATGTTTTGAAAGTTCTCCGGATAATTTTTCTGAGTAAGAAATTTCTTCATACCCATTTATTTCTTCAATTTTAAGATATTCCTCTGGATATGCTTTCACGAGAAAAGTTTTTAAATCTTTTTTGGTAAAGAATTTAAGAAGAGGAGACATTGCTTTTTTCCAAGAAGATTTATTCGAAGATTCCTCTAGAGGCGTCACATTTTGGCCAACCAAAGAAGAATTCACAAAGGTGGGATCGACCAAAACAGCTTCTGGCAAATCAACCGCCCAAAGGGACACGGAGCTTCCTGATAACAAAATGAGTGGGAGTGTTCGTGAATTTAAATAATTTCTCATGTTTTTTGGCTTTTTCTTTCTATATTTATTGAATTGGTTTGTAGCTTTTTAAGATTTACCCTTGCAAAACTTGTCTTTAACATAGTCGATATCTCCAATATTTGCAAGATATTTTATATAAATCAAGGGTTGATAAACAACTTTTAATAAACCAAAGGTTGAAAAAGATTTAAGAAAAATTTGCAAACAACCTCCTCCTGATCGTTTTTTTGATCTAAACGTATTCTTGAGGATTCTGTTATTATATATGAACAATAGTCTATGATCACAAGAGAAATCCCCGGAACTAAAGTTCCGAGGATGATGACAGCGGATAGATGATTTTTTAAACATTACTGTCTAAAAAACAGTTTTTTCACGCCCGCAAAGATTTTCTTCATCGTGGAGACGTTCTTTTCCCCTTTTTCAAAGCCTTGTTGAACATCTTTAATTGGAGCCATCGAATGAAGATGGAATTCTGCCGATTCACGGTCTTCTTTGGTTTGAAGTTCGTTCACAAACAATGTTCCTGTGTGTTTAAATCCAAATGCCCCAAGAGAAACGCCTGTCACAGGATCGGTGTGAAAAATATAAGCGGAAGGATTTTTTTGGATCACACGAATATGGTTTTCTTTGCCAATAAATTTGTCAAATTCTGCCGCAGCTTGTCTATTGCAAACACGTGGAGATTCAAAAGTAAAAAGTTTTACATCGGAATCAAAACTTGATGTTCCATCGATGTAAAAAATTTTATCCTGTAATGCTTTCTTGATCATCAAAGCAACAATATGCGCGCCTGCTCCGCCCAAACTGTGACCGTGAATCTCAAATTTGACATTTTTCAAAATATTCACGTAACCCTTATTTATTTCTTCCATCGACACGTTAGAAGGTTGAGTTTGAATCCATGCCTGGAATTTTTGGTCAATAGGCACCAAAAGATCTGGCCAAATATTCTCAAATACAGATTTACCATACTTGTAAAAACCGGTGTGAACTTGTCCTGAAATACCCAAAAGAGCAGGATCTTTTATTCCATCCCAAATCCCAGTATTAATGTTCGTGCCCCAGTCATTAAGAGACGTCATCCGGGTACCGCGAATAGACACAATAAATGTTTCATCTTCTTTTTGCGCCACAAAACCACAATGCGATTGCTCACTGGAAAATAACCCTGTTTTAGCCTCAAAAGCCTTGTACTTCATCGAAGCCTTCATCGAAGGATCTAGAAAATCTTCAGACGTATAAGACAATTTTGCTAACTGACGTGCCATTTCAAGCTCATCAGTTTGTATGTGCGGATGATAGATCTGAACATGTTGAGCAATCACAGGAGGGAAATCCACAGGAAAAGCTTCGGGCAAATCCATCCCATAAAGTGACAATGTTTTTTCTGACAATAAAATAACTAAACCTAATTTTAAATATCTTTTCATTTTTGGTTCCTTTTCCAATACTGTTATACTTATTCATGTTATTACAGTCATTGCTGAATAACATAATTTTTAAATAGGGGCGCGCACTCTTTATTTCAAGGGGCAGAGAAAATTTTTTTAACTTTAACGTTTTATACCCATCGTAAATGATTAGTTGGAATTTATAATAAAATTTGATATAACTTTTATATGAAACATTTTTTGACACCCGAAGATCGGGAAACTTTAAAAGAGACGCATCGTTTAGAAGCGGATGGACGCAGGAGAGATTGGATAAAAGCGATTTTATTGCGTGATGGTGGGA
>CAIYWZ010000144.1 GCA_903930075.1 uncultured Alphaproteobacteria bacterium
TCAAATGCGCTTGTCTGTAAAACGTCACCCAGTCCTTCAGGTCCCTGTTCTTCATATTTTTGGGCGCATTCGCAATAGAATACTGAATCAACTCCATCCCCTCAAGATACCTCGGGGTTTTCTGGTTTCCCAGCTGGTTTTGAAACCGGTAATGGCGCATAAATTCATGGGAGCATTTCCAATGATCCAGATATCCGGCCAAAATATTAATTCCCACCACCCGTTGCATGTTTTTCATCTTCTCTCCTTGGAAAAGTTGACCGCCATAAAAGGCCGCAATATAGGCCAAAGCTCTGGTATCAAAGGTGTTTTCGGGGTAGACTTGCATTTCAATTAGGGCATACTCGCCATTATCAAGCCTACAGGCAAAATCCATAGCGCCGTTGTACTTTGGCCTGGGGAACGCCTTTTGAAAATCATCGAAATGCTCTCCAAAACCCTTTAAAAGAAAGCCAACCTCGGGAGAAACACTCTCACAAACATCCGGATTCTGCCGCAAAAAGTCCACCGCCGCCTTGGAATTGGGATCCTGCAAAAATCCCCGTAAATTCTGCAATTCCTGCAACGGATTCATGTGATCATCGAGCCTTTGGGACGATTCCACGTGGAGGCCCGGTAAAAAGGCCTTAAAAAACGACAACCGCAGATGTTCCTCATTCAAAACCCGCTTAAAAAGCGGATCGTAGGTGGTCTTACCAAAAATCTGTCCTTCTAGGTCTATCATCTCATACACCATCCTTTTAATAAAACTTCCTTCATGATTATATGTATCATAATTCACGGGATTTTGCAATTTAAAAATGGTGAATACCCGAAGAGTTACGGAATTATAACCGCATGAGTGAGGAGACGGCTTTTCCGATGAGGTCTTCTCGAATTTGACTAATCAGAGGAATCCAGAAAAAACCAATTGAAATAAGCGCAATCACAATGATCGTTGTTTTGGCCAAAATATCATTGATGGGCGCTTGTTTCATGATGCTCGCCTCGGGTAAATTATTGAAATAGATTTCCTTGATAATATTTAAATAGTAATAGGCCGCAACCACACTCATGAGAAGTAAATACACAGAAATTAAAACAGAAGACATGCTTTCTTTATTTGCAAAAAACGAGGTAATCACGTGAAGTTTTACAAAAAATCCTGAAAAAGGAGGCATGCCGGACAACGAGATAAACAACAAGCCTAAAAGAGCCGTCATATTGGGATGATAACGGTTCACAACTGAAAGATCCTTAATATTTTCGATTTTATGTCCGATCCTTTGAAACCATAAAATTATTCCAAAAACACTCAGGAGTGTGAGCATATAAAAAGTTAAGTAACTTAAAGAGGCTTGAAGACCCCTAATATTTTGATTGATCAAAGGTAAAATGATAAAACCAATATGTGCAATCGAACTGTAGGCCAATAACCTTTTCAAATTTGTTTGCCCCATGGCCGAAAACATTCCCCAGCCCACAGACAAAAGTCCGCAGATACAAATAATGGGAATCCAGCTTTGATACAAAGGTTCAAAAGGGCCATAAAGCAAACGAATTAAAATTCCAAGAGCCGCAATTTTAGGAATTGTTCCGATAAATATGACAACGGCAAGGGGGCTTCCTTGAAAAATATCAGGGAGCCACACATGAAAAGGTGCCGCAGAGATTTTGAGCAACAAAGCAACCAAAATAAATACACATCCCAATTGAAAAAGAATGGGGATTTCCGTTTGCGCTTTCATGATAAGCTCTATGTCATAAAAAGAAAACGTTCCTGACACCCCGTACATCATTGCAATTCCAAAGGCAAAAAAAGAGGTGGATAACGCGCCCAAAATAAAATATTTCATTGCTGATTCCGTTGAGTTTTTAAACCCTGGAGTCATGGCACACATCACATACGTCGATAAACTCAAAAGCTCAACTGAAAGAAAGATCAGAGCAAAATCGTTTCCAGAAATGAGCAAAAAGGTTCCCAGCAATATGGACAATAAAAGCACTGGGAATTCATTAATTTCAATTGAAAAATCGCGGAGTCCTTTTCGCAAAATAATCGCAATAACAATAAAGGAAAAAAGAGCAATGGCTTTGAAATAATAGGTGAAGGGCTCTTTCATCAAAATATAATCTGTGTGAATAAATATTTTTCCTTTAAACACTACAAGGATCGCAAATAAAAATAAACCAACTGTTAAAACAAAATTCATGAGATCTTCCATTTTTGCTTGCATCACAGAGAAAATAAGACTGAGCAAAATAGAACAAAAAATAATAATTTCTGGGTAGTACTGAATTAAGATCTCATTCATAGGAAATTCCTTCTAAAATACTTGTGATATCTTTAATCGAGTTGTCAAAAACCCGCATCAACATTTTGGGATACACGCCCATAACGAGCATAATCAAGACCAAGGATACAAGTGCTATTTTTTCTATTCCCTGAATATCGACCAATTCTTTGACTTTTTTATTGTGAATCTGTCCCCAGAAAATTCGGCCAAAAAGGGTTAAGGAATAGACGGCGCCTAAAATAATACCACCCCCTGCGCAAACAACCAGCCATAAAGAAGACGAATAAGCTGACAAAAGGACCAAAATTTCTCCGACAAAACCTGAAGTCCCCGGCAAACCAATGGCCCCCAGCGTCAGCAAGAAAAATAAAACGGTAAAATCGGGCATGGATCCAACAACGCCACCATACTCTTTAATCTCTCTGGTATGCGTTTGATGGTACAAAATACCCACACACATAAATAACGCCCCCGATATCACTCCATGACTGAGCATTTGATACATGGCACCTGTAATACCTTCATGTTTTAAACTAAATATACCTAAAGTGACATATCCCATATGCGCAATGGAAGAATAGGCAATGACTTTTTTTAAATCCGTTTGAGCCAGCGCCACAAGTGAGGCATAAATGATGGCAACAACGCTTAATCCTTGAATAAAAGGCGCAAATGTGTAACACGCTTCTGGAAACATGGGCAGTGAAAATCTCAAAAATCCATATCCGCCCAATTTTAATAAAACAGCTGCCAAAAGAATAGACCCTGCTGCTGGCGCCTGAACGTGGGCATCTGGGAGCCATGTGTGCACAGGAATCATCGGCGTTTTGACGGCAAACGAGATAAAAAAAGCAAGAAAAAGAAAATGCTGAGAATCCATGGAAAAATTAAAATGTGACGCCAGTTTGATACTGGTTGACCCCATTTGAAATGAGATGGCAACAATGGCAATGAGCATTAAAATAGATCCTGTGAGGGTATAAAGAACGATTTTAAAGCTTGCATAAACCCTATTCTCCCCTCCCCAAAGACCAATAATCATAAACATTGGAATCAAAGATCCTTCAAAAAAGATGAAGAACATGATCATGTCCAATGAAATAAAAGATCCAATGAGCATGAATTCTAATATCAAAATATTCATATAAAAAGTTTTAGGATGCGTTTTGATGGAATGAAAACTGGAAATCACCGCAATCAAAGACATAAACGTGCTCAAGAGAACAAAACATATGGATATCCCATCAACACCTAAATGATACCTCATCCCGATCATGGGGAGCCATGAATATTTCTCAACCAACTGAAAAATATCCAACCTGGAGTCAAATTGAAAAAAGATGGCAACTGAAAATAAAAAAGTCGCACAGGATACAAATAACGCCAGGTTCCTTGAATTATCCAATGCATTTTTAAGATTCTTTTGCATCAGGAAAATCCCCAAAAAGCCCATCAACGGCATGGCCCACAATATCGTTAAAAGAGGTAATGTATTTGACATTATTTATAACTCCCAAAAAATATAAGGGGAATTAAAAGCACAAGAAAGATGAAGATCACAATAATGTAATCGCTGATATATCCGGTTTGCAGGGATTTTATTTTATTGCCTAAATAATTTGTCGTTTGGGTGAGAAATTTGGGGCCAATACCTTCAATAATTTTTTCATCCCCCATTTTCCATAAAATATTTGCAAGCGAGAAAATAGGGTTGATGATCAAGACTGTATAGAGCTCGTCAATGCGCCATTTTGTGAATAAAAACTCATAAATAAGAGTCAAATGAGTTTTACAAAAAACATTGATCGGAAACTCTTTGATATAGATAAGCCACGCAAGCACTATCCCCAATATCGGCAGCAGTAAAACCGGATCAAACAGGGAATAATGAACACCCGGGGAGAGAACAACATGGGATCCAACCCAGAATCTAACGTCAGGATTTAAAAAGAGACGATACGTCATAACGCCTATAAAAATTGCTAAAATAGACAGCATAATCACAGGAAACAGCATCAAACTTGGAGATTCATGAATATGGGCAACAACCTTATCATCGGCATTTGATTTCCCATGGAAGACCAAAAAGATTAAACGAAACGCGTAAAAGGCTGTGAGGAAAGCCACAAAAAGCGATACAAGATAAGCAAATGTCCCGATAGAACCTGATGTATGGGACAAGATATGAATAATGCTTTCTTTGGAGAAAAATCCCGAAAATGGGGGGCATCCAATCAGAGCTAAACTTCCAATCCACATCATCGCATACGTGTAGGGAATATGCCTGAAAGCATCCCCCATTTTTTTGATGTTTTGCTCATGGGAAAAAGCATGAATCACGGAACCTGCGCCCAAAAATAGAGTCGCTTTGAAAAAAGCATGTGTAAACAAATGAAACATCGCCCCTGTGTAAAATCCGCTCCCAATAGCCATGAACATATACCCCAGCTGGCTACAAGTGGAATAGGCAATAATACGTTTAATATCATTTTGAGTGATGGCAATGGTTGCTGCAAAAAATGCGGTGATAGAACCGATGAGCAAAATAATGTCTTTTGTAACGGGGGCAAGTTCCAATAAGGGCGAGCATCTGACCATTAAGAAAACCCCAGCTGTGACCATTGTTGCGGCGTGGATCAAAGCCGATACGGGCGTTGGCCCTTCCATGGCATCAGGCAGCCACACATGCAACCCAAACTGGGCAGATTTCCCCATGGCCCCAATAAACAACATCAGGGTAATAAAATCCATCAAAGAAAAGCCTAAAGGCAATGAAATATTGATCATTGTTGGGAGTTTATCAAAAATTTGCGTAAATTCGAGCGTTCCAAAATAATAATAAATAACCGCCATACCAATAATCAATCCCAAATCGCCAATCCGGTTGACAATAAAGGCTTTCTTTGCCGCCTCAATGGCCGAGTCTTTATGAAACCAAAATCCAATCAGAAGATATGAACATAAGCCCACCCCTTCCCAGCCACAAAAAAGTTGCAAGAAATCCGCGGCCGTGACCAGAAAAAGCATAAAAAAGGTAAAAAGACTGATCAGCATCATAAATCTGGAACTCCCCTGGTCATGGGACATATATTCGGTTGAATACACATGGACAAGGAACGAAACCGTTGTGACAACAAAAAGCATAACACCAACGAGCGGATCAAACTTTAAGCTCCAATAGGTGGTATATCCTTCTAAGGGAATCCACGGAAAAAGTTCAATCGTTTGGGGAACAAAATGAAAAAAAGGAACAAATAAAATGATGGAGAGAATCATTGAAAATCCAACGCCCAAAGTTGTTAAAATATGCGTGGAAATCGGTTTAAAATGGGGGAGAATGATCCAAGCTAAAATAGCCATGAATAAAGGAGTAAAAACGATTAACGGAAGAATCATTCTTGCTTATCCCTTCATTTGGTCTTTTTGATTGATGGAAATTGTCCCTTTAGCTTTAAAATAAGCCAAAATGATCGACAATCCAATGGCTGCTTCTGCAGCTGAAATTGCAAGCAAAAACATGGAAAACATCTGTCCTTCTACATTTTGTGTGAAAAATGAAAAAGAAACAAAGAGAAGATTTGCAGCAAGCAAAATGAGCTCTATGGATAAAAGCATCACAATCAAATTATGCGTATTGATAATCACGCCCACAACGCCCAAGGAAAAAAGAATAATTGCAAGCACAAGAAAGTGCGTAATCTCGATCATTTGATGCCCTTTCCAAACTCAACTTTTACAATTTTAACCGAATCTTCCCTGGATCTTTCGTTTTGCTGATGAGCTTTTTGTTTTTTTAAGGTTTGCTGAATAGGGATTTTATTGGCGGTAATCAAGATTGCCCCCAGCATGGCAACCAAAAGAATAATCCCCATCAATTCCAACAAATAGACATGATCGTGGAAAATGGAGAGTGCAAGGTCTTTTAACGTAAAACTCCCTCCTTCTTTGGGGAAATCTGAAGCATTTATTTTGAGTAGAATAATCGAGGCAATTTCCGCGCCAAAACTTGTCCCTAAAAATATTCCTAAAGCCTTCTTTTTCCAAGATATTTTCTCTTCATGTTTATACCCACTGCTTTCTAAAGTCATCACGACAAACAGAAAGAAGACAGACACCGCCCCCACATAAATAATGATCATCGACAGCCCCAGAAACTGAGCATTTAACATAAAATAAAGCCCGGCTACTCCGAAAAAGGCAACCACCAAAGATAAGACATTGTAAATCGGGTTATTTAAAGAAATCACGCAAATACTGGCAAGGACAGTGATGGTTGCAAGGGTATAAAAAACGATTTGTTCTATCATTTACATATGCTTCTTATTGTTTTGTTGAATATTGCTCGCAAGGAGCGCCTCAAATTTATCACCGTTTTCAAGTAATTTTTCCTTGGTGTACACCAATTCTTCCCGTGTATAGGTACTAAATTCATAATTTGGGCCCTGTACAATGGCATCAACGGGGCAAGATTCTTGGCAAAGCCCGCAATAAATGCATTTTGTCATGTCAATGTCATAACGAATGGTGCGCCTACTTCCATCGGGTCTTGCCTCTGATACAATCGTAATCGCCTGGGCTGGACATACGGCTTCGCACAGTTTACAAGCAATGCATCGCTCTTCACCATTTGGATAACGACGCAGGGCATGTTCTCCTCTGAATTTTGGACTCAAATGTCCTTTTTCAAAGGGATAATTCAGGGTCACTTTTGGTTTAAAGAAATATTTCAGCGTCATAATCAGCCCTGAGAGAATATCCCATAACAAAATATATTGGAGTTTTTTAAGGATGTATTTTGCATTAAACATGTATCGGCACCCACTTAAAATACAAAGACACGAAAGCGGTCAGGATGACCCATGCTAAACTTAAGGGTAAAAAGACCTTCCAGCTGATGCGCATCAAATGATCATACCTGTATCTTGGCAACGTTGCGCGCACCCAAATAAAGATGAAAATAATAAAAGAGGTCTTTGCAACAAACCAAATAAAGGGGTGAATCAATCCTCCAAGTCCCCAAACAGGTTGCCATCCGCCAAGGAAAAGAAGTGTGGTGATGGAAGACATTAAAATTACGTTTGCATATTCGCCCAGCATGAAAAGGGCAAAAGGAAAGGAGGAATATTCCACATTATACCCACCCGCAAGCTCAGCTTCAGCCTCGGGAAGATCAAAAGGAACGCGGTTTGTTTCTGCTAAAGCGGAAATGAGGAAAATCACAAACATCGGAAAATGGGGAAAGATATACCATACCTTTTTTTGACTTATGACAATATCATACAAATTCATCGACCCAGAAGAGATCAAAATCGACATAATAATCAGCCCAATGGAGACTTCATAGGAAATCATTTGCGCCGCCGACCTTAAAGCTCCTAAAAAAGAATACTTAGAATTGCTGGCCCAACCTGCGATAATGATGCCATACACATTTAAAGACGACATGGCAAAAACATAAAGAACACCCACATTTAAATCCACAAACGCCCGCCCAAATCCCACGGGAATCACAGCCCAGGCGGTTATGGAAAAAGAAAAGGTCAGCAAAGGCGCAAGCAAAAAAAGAAATTTATTGGCTTTATCTGGAAAAATGATTTCCTTATGCAGCGCTTTGATCGCATCGGCAATGGGTTGGAGCAATCCAAAGGGCCCCACCACATTTGGACCTTGACGCAATTGCATAAAACCAATGATTTTGCGTTCTATATAAATCAAATAGGCCACCATCAGAACCAGGGAAATAATTGAAAAGAAGATCCAGAATAGGGTCATGATCATGCTTTGATTCCTTTGAGCATTTTGGAGACTTCTCTTAAAGTCACGCTATGACGGGAAATAATGTCGGCCTGATAAAAATCTCCATGAATGCAGGTGACCGGCGTTTCTTTAATCCCCCCTTTTTCTAACACCGTAGATGGCGCGTCTTTCTTTTCCTGCAAAGCTTTATCCATCAGGAGCCTGAGTTCTTCTAACGTATTAAACGGTAAAGTTGAATCTAAAAGACCAGAGAGTGCCCTTATAATTTTCCAATCTTCCTTTGCGCATCCAGGCGCTGCAACAGCCACGTTTGTGCGCTGCGTATACCCTTCAAGATTGATATATGTGCCACTTTTTTCAGCAAAAGTCAGCCCCGGCAAAACAACATCCGCCCGTTCCGCCCCTTTTTCCCCATGATGCCCTTGATAAACGACAAAAGCATCAGAAGGAATATTTAAATGATCATCATCCACGCCCAATAAATAAAACATCTCCATTTTTTCTATGTCAATGGGGGTTTTGGAAAACACTTCCAAATCAAGCGCCGCAACCCTTGAGGCATCTTTGTGAAGGACGTTAAGAGAGAATCTCTCCTTCAATTTTGCAAGAATGGAATAAATATCGTCCCTTGCCAAAACGCTAGAGCCCACAATGGCATGAAGCCGTTCAAAATTAAATTCCCCATCGATTGCGTTTAAATCATCCCCAAGGTAAGTATAGGGGTATGTCAGATCTAATTTTTCGCCAATGACAAAGATTTTGGATTTATGGGTTAAATGTGCTTTTCTAAGGCGCAAGTTAATTAAAGGCGCTTCATATCTTAAATTTGCCCCAATGATCAGACACATGTCGGCATGGTCAAGGTCGGCAATACACGTATTAAAGGTATACCAATCTCTCGAGACATCCCCAATTTTCTCGCCATCTAACCTGGATTCAATATTGGAGATATTCAAACTCTGGAAAAGCGTTTTCAGGGCAAACATGCTTTCTGCATCCACAAGGGGCCCCACAAATCCTGCAATCTTATCTGGACTGATGGATTTCATTTTCCCAGCAATATATTCAAGGGCATCGGTCCATTCGCAGGCTTTGAGCTTGCCATCGATTCTCATATAAGGCCTGTCTAAACGCTGGACTTTAAGTCCTTCATATAAAAGCCTTGTTTTATCTGTGATCCATTCTTCATTCAAATCTGGGCATGTGCGGGGAAGAATGCGCATAATTTCATCGTCCCTTGAATCAATACGAATGTGCGCCCCAACAGCGTCACTCACATCGATGGAATCGGTGGATTTGAGTTCCCAGCTGCGCGCTTTAAATTCATAGGGTTTAAAGGTCAAGGCCCCCACAGGGCATAAATCAATGACATTTCCTGAAAATTCAGACGAGAGCGTATGCTCGATATAACTTGCAATTTCCATGTTTTCACCACGCCCCAAAGCACCCATTTCTGGCACGCCGGCAATTTCTGTGGAAAAACGCACGCATCTTGTGCAATGGATACAACGGGTCAGAACTGTTTTAATGATGGGACCAAAATCTTTGTCTTCAACGACGCGTTTGTTCTCATTAAATCTTGAATAATGCCTTGAATACCCCCGTGTGATGTCTTGTAAATCACATTCTCCGCCTTGATCGCAGATGGGGCAATCCAAGGGGTGATTGATCAAAAGGAACTCTAAAGCCCCTTCCCTGGCTTTTTTGACCATGGGGCTATCGGTGTGAATGACCATGCCTTGGGAAACAGGGGTGGAACAGCTGGCAATGGGTTTCCCAACTTTTTCTTGCTCCACCAAACACATGCGACAATTTCCAGCAATACTTAGGGTTTTATGATAGCAAAACACTGGAACTTCAATATCCAAACTGCGGCAGGCTTGAAGAACGGTTGTGCCCGATTCTGCCTGCATTTCTTTACCATCGATGATAAAATTAACTTTAACCATGCTGTTGCCTCTTTTCGATTTCGCTTCTAAAGTGACGAATCAAGCCTTGCACGGGCCACGCTGCCGCATCTCCTAACGCGCAAATTGTATGCCCCTCAATTTCCTGGGAAATGTTCAAAAGCAAATCAATATCAGAAGATTTCCCATGACCTTTGGCAAGTTTATCCATCATACGCCACATCCAACCCGTTCCTTCTCGGCAAGGGGAGCACTGACCACAGCTTTCATGCATATAAAACTTAGAAAGCCTTGCAATGGCTTCAATAATGTCTGTTGATTGATCCATGACAATCACGGCGGCGGTTCCAAGTCCAGATTTCACCTCTTTTAAGGAATCAAAATCCATCAGAACCGTATCACAAATGGATTTGGGCAACAAAGGCACGGAAGATCCCCCGGGGATGACCGCCAAAAGATTATCCCATCCACCAATCACGCCGCCCGCATGCTTTTCAATCAAGGTTTTCAAGGGAATTCCCATCTCTTCTTCCACCGTGCAGGGATGATTCACATGCCCCGAAATGGAAAAGATTTTAGACCCTGAATTGTTCGGACGGCCAAGGGAGGCAAACCAAATTGCACCACGGCGTAATATCGTTGGCACAACGGAAATTGTTTCCACATTGTTAATGATGGTGGGGCAGCCATAAAGTCCTTTTTGCGCTGGGAAAGGGGGTTTTAAACGGGGTTGACCTTTTTTTCCTTCTAAACTTTCAAGTAACGCCGATTCTTCGCCGCAAATATAAGCCCCTGCTCCTTTGTGCACATAAAGATCAAAGTCCCATCCGGATTCTGCCGCGTTTTTACCCAAAAGCTTTGCTTCATAGGCCTCATCGATTGCTTTTTGTAAAATTTCAGCCTCACGGTAATATTCGCCCCGGACATAAATATATCCCACATGGGAATTGATGGCGTATCCTGCGATCAAGGCCCCTTCAATGAGCTTATGGGGTTCTGCTCTTAAAATATCCCGGTCTTTACATGTCCCAGGTTCACTTTCGTCGGCATTAATCACTAAATAATGAGGCGTTCCATCGTCACAGCGGATAAAGGACCATTTTGTGCCAGTTGAAAACCCAGCCCCTCCCCGCCCTCTAAGGCCCGAGGCTTTAATTTGATTCACCAGCTCCACCTGACCTTGTTTGATCAAATCCGCGGTTCCATCCCAATCTCCCCGCTTTTTCGCATCTTTCAAGTTCCAAGGATTTTGCCCATGAAGATTGGTGAAGATTTTATCTTGTTCCTGTAACATCACCTCTCCTTAAATTTTCCAGCAATTCAACTACAGAATCTTTATTTAAATTCTCATAATAATCATCGTTAATTTGAACAACCGGGGCATGGACACAGGCACCTAAACATTCCACTTGTTTCAGGGTAAACATCCCATCCTGCGTTGTTTCATCCATCCCGACTCCCAAGTGTTTTTTACAGGCCAGTTCAACGTCGTCCGCACCTTTAAGCCAGCAAGGCGTTGTTCTACAAAATTGCAAAAGATATTTTCCCGTGGGTTTGAGGTTATACATCGAGTAAAATGTGGCAATTTCATAAACCTGCATAAAGGGCATGTGGAGAATTTTGGCAACCTCATCCAGTGCGGATTTACAAAGCCAGCCAGAGTTTTGTCGTTGCGCAATGTCAAGTAAGGGAAGAACGGCACTTTGCGGGAAAGAGGAAGGATATTTGAGCAGAATCTTCTCAATTTCAGCCATGTTTCCCGTGTTAAAGGTAAAAAGAGGATCTATTTCTAAAAGCTGATATTTCACCGGTCAACCTCCCCAAAAACCACATCCAAAGACCCAATAATTGCGCTCAAATCTCCCAGGAGATGACCTTTTGACATTTTTTCAAGCGCTTGAAGCGCCGCAATTCCTGTAGAGCGAATCTTACAGCGGTAAGGTTTATTTGAGCCATCGGCAATCAAATGCACTCCAAATTCTCCCTTTGGCGCTTCAACGGCTTTATAACATTCCCCTTTGGGAACCTCAAAACATTCGGTAAAAAACTTGAAATGATGAATGAGCGCTTCCATGGAGGTTTTCATATCGTCTCTTTCGGGGGCACGAATCTTAAAGTCCTGAATCAAAACATCTCCTTCTGGCATGGTGCGGATACACTGAAGCATGATTTTTAAGCTTTGATACATCTCCTCCATGCGCACCAAATACCTGCTGTAACAGTCCCCATGGGTGCCAACGGGAATATCAAATTTAAGCTCGGAATAGACCTCATAGGGCTGACTTTTGCGCAGATCCCAAGCCACTCCAGAGGCCCTGAGGAGAGGCCCCGTCAAGCCATAATCAATGGCATCGGTTTTGGAAATAATCCCAATATCCACCGTTCTTTGCTTAAAAATACGGTTATCGGTGACAAGTTTATCCAGGTCTCGAATTTGCTTTTCAAGCTCGGGGAGATAGTTTTCCAAATCTGACAAGAAACCTAGCGGCAGATCTCCATGAACACCCCCTGGTCTAAAGTAGGCCGCGTGAAACCGTGCGCCACTGGCCCGCTCATAAAATCCAAGCAATGTTTCTCTGGCTTCAAATCCCCATAAAATCGGTGTAATGGCCCCCACATCCATGGCAAACGTTGTCACATTTAAAATATGGTTTAAAACTCGCGTCATTTCACAAAAAAGCACCCGGATATACTGGGCTCTTAAGGGCGGCGTAATTCCTAAAAGTTCTTCTGTGGCCAAAACAAACGCGTGTTCCTGGGACATGGGCGAGACGTAATCTAGGCGGTCAAAATAAGGGAGTCCTTGAATATAGGTCTTATGCTCAAGAAGCTTTTCCGTTCCCCTGTGCAAAAGTCCAATATGGGGATCTGCTCTTTCAACAACTTCGCCATCCAAATCAAGAATGAGCCGCAGCACTCCATGGGCAGACGGATGCTGAGGGCCAAAATTAATGGTAAATTTCTTTAAAGGTTCCATTTGAGGTGAAGGCTTACTCATATTTTGCCCCCCTCCAATCACTTTCAAAGTCAAATTCCCTTGACATTTGAGGCAAATCTACGGGTTCATGGACAACTCTTTTCAAAGTTTCGTCATAGCGCACCTGGGTATAGCCAAAAAGGGGGAAATCTTTACGCAGTGGATACCCTTGAAAATCGTATTCAGTTAAAATTCTGCGCAAATCAGGGTTATTTTTAAAAACAATACCATACATATCAAAGGCTTCGCGCTCATACCACCCGGCATTGGGGAAAAGATGGGAAATACTTTGAATTGCTTGCATATCGTCCAAACAAATTTTGAACTGGGCTCTTAAATTATGGCGCAAACTCAAAAGATGGTACACAAGGGAAAACCTGGGTGAATTTGGATAAAGGTCAATCCCCACAATATCAATCAGTTGATTAAATCCGCAATAAGGCTGTTCTTTTAAAAAGCTCACAACACGCGAATTCATATCTACGGGGCTTTGGATATGAATGCAATTTCTTGCAATATGGACGTGAAAATCCTCTTCTAAGAATGCGGCTTTTAGGAAAATTTCAAGTTCTTGAAGCGTTTGTGCCATTGTTTTACCTTTTCACCTTGCATAAACCGCGGGAAATCTTTTTCTTAAGCATCAAAATGCCATAAAGAAGTGCTTCAGCCGTAGGTGGACAGCCGGGCACATAAACATCCACAGGAATAATACGGTCACAACCTCTGACAACAGAATAGGAAAAATGATAATACCCTCCCCCATTTGCACAGGACCCCATGGAAATCACATATCTTGGCTCGGGCATTTGATCGTAAACCTTGCGCAGGGCACTGGCCATTTTATTGGTGAGCGTTCCGGCCACAATCATCAGGTCAGATTGCCTTGGGCTTGGCCTGAAGAACATCCCATACCTGTCTAAATCATACCGTGATACGGCCGTGTGCATCATTTCCACACCGCAACATGCCAAACCAAAGGACATAGGCCAAATGGAATTCCCCTCCGCCCAGTTGACGATATCATCGATTTTTGCAAGGACAAATCCCTTTTTCTCAACTTCCGTGGCATAATCTTTTAAAAGAGCATCGGACTTTACTTCCATTCAAGCGCTCCTTTTTTCCATTCATACACAAACCCTAAAATGAGAATCAACAGAAACACCATCATTCCACAAAAACCGCTCCATCCCAAATCCCCCAAATAAATCGCCCAGGGGAAGAGAAAAAGAATTTCCAAATCAAAAATAATAAAAAGAATCGCAACCAATCCATAACGCACATCAAAGGGCATCCGCGCATCATCAAAGGCATCAAATCCGCATTCATAAGCCGAATTCTTTTCGGGGTCTGGTTTTTTAGGGGCACGTAAATACGTCACAAGAACAAGAGTTCCTGAAAATCCAAACGCAAAGACCGCAAAAACTAAAATTGGTAAATACTTAAATAAGTCTTCTCCCAAAATTTTCTCCTTTGGGTTTTTTATTATTCTTCTTCTGTTAGAAACTCTATACGAATTTTACATTTTTTCCAACTATTCAATTTATGATGTTCGAGTCAAAAGGTAAAGAAAAGGTTAACGCATGAATTCTTTTTGTATTTTCACAAAAAAGCCATCGGACATGGGTGTCTTCAAAGGATTCATCTCAAAAACAACTGATCCAGATCACAAAAATTTAAGGCCCTACCACCTTCCACATCCATCGTGGGGCCGGTATAGACGACAAATTTCTCGGCCTCGCGCAGGTCCTTATGCTTTTGCATATTCGCAAACCACTTTGGATCAAATTTATTGCCAGATTTGATTTCGATCGCTTTAAGCTTTCCTGCCCGCTTAATAATCATATCGACTTCATAACCACCTGGTCCCGTGATATTCCAAAAAGATGCGGGGTCGAGATACCTTCCTTTAATAAAATTTTTCTTCCACATTTCTGAAAAAATCATGTTTTCAAAGAGTTTCCCGCGTGCATCATCATTTTCTTCAATATCTTCCGGGCGATCAATATCTTTCATCAGGGCCGCAGCTAAGCCCGTATCATAAAAATAAAGCTTATCTTTGTTCGCAAATCTTGCAATGGTGCTTTTGTAATAGGGTCCTGCAAAGAAAATGATGTAGCTCGAATACAGAATCGTCAGCCATTTGCTCAACGTTTCCTTGGAAAGCTCCAAGACAGACCCTACCTTTTGATAATCAAAAAACTGCCCCGTCATGGATGCACAAATTTCCATGAATTTACGAAAGGTCCGCAGATCTTCGATACCATGGACGGTTTTGACTTCTCGCTCGAGATAATTCTGGATATAATCAGGGAAAAAGCTCTCCGGGATCTGACCATTCACATATAAAATAGGATAGCCGCCTTTATACATGGCCTCAAATGGATTTTTACAGCCTGATTCTTGGAGCGTGAGTGGCAACAGTTTAATGAGTGCCGCCCTTCCCACCATCGTTTCTTTGATTTTTGCATCAAAAAGATAATTATGCGATCCGGTCAAAACAAAGCGTGTGGGAAGGGCCATTTGGTCTTTTTGGTGGGCTTCCTCTAGGAGTTCATCGGAAACGGTTTTGAGGATGCGCGTTAACTCCGGGATATAATGAAATTCATCAAAAATCACCCCGTCCATACATTTATCACGCACAAAACGATTGGGGTTTTTCGAAATCATCTCAAAATTATGGTCTTCCTCCAAATCATAGTACGGCAAATGAGGAAAGTATTTTCGAATGAGCTCCGTCTTCCCCGATCTCCTGGGCCCCATCACCGAGAGAATCGGATAATGCTTGGTCTGCACATCCATCCACGCCTGAACTTCCCGGATGATGTATCTTTTATCGGATATTGCCATTTGTATGTACCTTTATAAAATTTGATAGATCTTTATACCATAATGCAAGAGGGTTTTACAAAGGAAAAAAGTCATCGGACATGGGTGTCTTCAAAGGATTTATCTCAAAAACAACTGGTCCAGGTCACAAAAGTTTAAGGCCCTACCACCTTCCACATCCATCGTGGGGCCGGTATATACGACAAATTTCTCGGCCTCGCGCAGGTCCTTATGCTTTTGCATATTCGCAAACCACTTTGGATCAAATTTATTGCCAGATTTGATTTCTATGGCTTTTTTGACTTTTCCAGCCCGTTTCATGATCATATCGACTTCATATCCCCCCGGTCCTGTGATATTCCAAAAGTAGGCAGGATCCAGATATTTGCCTTTAATAAAATTCTTTTTCCACATTTCCGAAAAAACCATGTTTTCAAAAAGTTTCCCTTTGACATCACTGTCTTCTTCGATATCCAAAGGAGATTTGATGTCTATCAGGGCCGCGGCTAAGCCTGTGTCATAAAAATAAAGCTTATCTTTGTTTGCAAATCTTGCAATGGTGCTTTTGTAATAGGGGCCTGCAAAAAAAATGATGTAGCTCGAATACAGAATCGTCAGCCATTTGCTCAAGGTTTCCTTGGAAAGCTCTAAAACAGACCCTACTTTTTGATAATCAAAAAACTGCCCCGTCATGGATGCACAAATTTCCATGAATTTACGAAAGGTCCGCAGGTCTTCGATACCGTGAACGGTTTTGACTTCTCGCTCGAGATAATTCTGGATATAATCAGGAAAAAAACTCTCCGGGATCTGACCATTCACATATAAAATAGGATACCCGCCTTTATACATCGCCTCAAAAGGATCTTTGCAGCCCGATTCTTGGAGGGTCA
>CAIYWZ010000145.1 GCA_903930075.1 uncultured Alphaproteobacteria bacterium
AACCCCACTTGACTAAAAGTGTTATGTCCGGAACATAAGAGATACCTACTGGCATAAATTTTTAAGTGGCGATCTTGTTCAACTCAAAAGAAACGGCTTTATTGTTCGCTTTGATGATACGTTTCCGTATAAGCCAGAATCAGAAGATGACTGGTATGTTGATCTTGAGTCTTCCGTCAATAATTGGTTTGATACAGAAATTGGGGTATTGATTAATGGTGAAAAAATCAACTTGTTGCCCATTTTACTTAAAATCATACGATCAAAAGACTCTGAAATATTAGAGGGGTATAAAATAGATGTTATGCTCAGACTTGAGGATGGGTGTGAAATTTTAGTCAGGCGTGATCGCATCAATCAACTCCTTACGTTTATGCGTTCGATTATGAAGATTGGTTCAAACGACGACACCAAGACCAACACGACACTCAAACTTAGCTTGTTGGATGCACTTCAACTTGAACAGTTCAAAACAAACGATTTCACGAACGCTGACTGGTCAGGCAGTAAGGTGTTATTAGAGTTTGCTAACAAGCTTCATGATTTTAAAGGTATAACGAAAATCGATTCGCCTAAAAGTTTGCAGACACAGTTACGATCGTATCAACAAGAGGGGCTTAATTGGCTTCAATTCCTTCGAGAGTATAGCTTTGGTGGCATTTTGGCTGACGAAATGGGACTTGGTAAAACGATTCAAACCTTGGCCCACATATTGGTTGAAAAAGAAAATAAGCGCCTGAGCAATCCAGTATTGTTGATTGTGCCAACGAGTTTAGTTGTTAATTGGGAAAGTGAAATACTGAAATTTGCACCCAGTTTGTTGTTCAAAATAATCCAAGGGGCCAAGCGCGATTTTGATGACTTGAATCACTTTGATATCCTTATTACAACGTACCCATTGCTGTACCGTGATTTTGAGCATCTAAAAAAACAACACTACAGCTTTATTATATTAGATGAGGCGCAAAATATTAAAAATAAAAACACAACAGCCGCTCAGTTTTTAATGCACCTGACGTCAGACTATCGTTTGTGTTTAACGGGAACCCCACTTGAAAATCACTTAGGCGAACTCTGGTCGCTTTTCAACTTTTTAACGCCCGGCTTTCTCGGGGACGATCGTTATTTTAATCGGGAGTTTCGAGCTAAAATTGAAAAGAGCAATAATGAGGCAGCCAAAAAAACGCTTTCAACGCGCATTAAACCCTTTATGTTGCGCCGCACCAAAGCACAAATCGATTTAGATCTTCCCCAGAAGACCGAGATTATACAAAAATGTGAATTAACCGAACAACAACGCGATTTGTACGAAGTTGTGCGGCTTGCGATGCACAAAAAAGTGCAGGAAGAAATTGATAAAAAGGGTTTGAACAAAAGCCACATCATACTCTTAGATGCGCTATTAAAGCTCAGGCAGGTATGCTGTGATCCGCGGTTACTTAAAATGGAGCATAATGTCACCGAGTCGGCGAAATTAAACATGCTGATCGAAATGGTTGAAGAAATGGTGGAGGAGGGACGTAAAATTTTGATTTTTTCTCAATTTACCGGGATGTTGAGCCTCATTGAAGCTGAACTGAATTCCATAAAAATTCCATTTGTTAAATTATGCGGCGACACAAAAGATCGTAAAGCGCCGGTGAATGAGTTTCAAAATGGCACAACGCCGATCTTTCTCATCAGCCTAAAGGCAGGCGGAGTTGGTTTGAATTTAACGGCAGCGGATGTGGTGATTCATTATGATCCGTGGTGGAATCCTGCGGTTGAGAATCAAGCAACAGACCGTGCTCATCGAATAGGTCAAACAAAAAGTGTGTTTGTTTATAAGTTCATTGCCAAGGATACGTTGGAAGAAAAAATTCTTGAGCTGCAAGCTAAAAAATCATCGATTGCTGGAGCACTGTTTGATGGTGAAAACTCGAAAACGGCGGCACAGATTACCCAAGAGGATGTGAATGCGTTGTTTGAGAGCGCTGCGTAAATGAAAAAAACGAGAGGGCGGCAGCGTTTGCGTTGTTGATCGATTGTTTTTTGTCATTTATAAAAATCAAGACATAACGACATTATTTTGATACAATAAAGTTATAAATACAAAAATATGTCGCAAAATGTCTGATTATCTCGTCATAACGCATGAATTGGAGCTTATAAAAAATACAGTTCAGTTATGTCCTAATGGAATAACAATTGATGAGATTATGCGCCACCTAAACGTTTCTTTATCCAGACGAACAGTTCAACGTCGACTGGTTTATATGCAAAAAGAAAAAATCGTTTATAGTAAGGGAAATACACGTTCCAAAAAATATTTTATAACAACGGCTACTCAGGAACAAAAGGAAGCATCAACTCAATTTTTTGAATCAATACCATTGTCATCAGAAGGGCATACGTTACGAAACACGTTGCGTGTTGCTGTCGAAAAACGTATACCCGTCACCTATAATCGCGATTTTCTAGATCAGTACACACCAAACATTAGCTATTACCTATCAAACGAGCAATGTGAAAAGCTTGCTGAGCTTGGAAAAATAAATGTGCCAGAACAAGTCCAGGTAGCTGGCACCTACAATAAAGAGATATTGAGTCGATTGTTTATTGATTTATCGTGGAATTCAAGTCGTTTAGAAGGAAACACATACTCATTATTGGACACACAACGACTCATTGAATTTGGTGAATCGGTTGACACCAAGTCTGCAAAAGATGCGCAAATGATTTTGAATCATAAAGATGCGATCGAATTTTTGGTCCAATCCCCAGATGAAATAGGTTTTAATCCCGAATGGGTTGAATTCCCCGCCGCTTGCGGCGTAAACTGACTCTATGAGTCAGTACATCCATAAAAGTCATAATGTCAGCGTTTTGTTATATCACCTGGTTTTTCCAGCGAAATATCGTCGGGT
>CAIYWZ010000146.1 GCA_903930075.1 uncultured Alphaproteobacteria bacterium
CGCCGAGGCCGAGGCCAAGGCCACGGCCCTGGCCTCCAATTGCAAACCGGGCAAGGTTGAGGTGGTGCGGCAGATTCCGGGCAGCAACGGCGAGATCGTCTATAAAATTAGCTGTACCGACTACCCGCATGCATGAACTTCTTACATATTATGGACACAGTGAACAAGCTTTGCGTTTATTTTTATTAGAACAGATTCATGATCTTTTAGCAGGCTCAATATCTCCGTTGGATATTCTCATATTAAATCTTCATACAGAAAGAGATCCCTGTCCAAGATGTACACAAACCTTATTTTTAGAAACCATGATACACGAAAAAAGTCCTGGAGTTGACATTCTTACAAAAACTTTTGGATTTTTCCAAAGATTTAATTTTTCACAAATCTTTGGAAATGCAAAAACATCATCCTCATCGCTAAAAACAGAAGAAGAATTTTTTCCACAAGACCAAATCCCCTCTCCTTATATTTTTGTCTCATCTTCAATGCTTGAATCACAAGAAAGCATAGGGAAAAGATTGCTTTGCGGGATTGGTCAGTTAAAAACTCCCATTCATCATCCAAGCCACCACAGACTCTTTCTCAAATACAATGGGCCCTATTTTACCCCTGAGTTTACATCTGTTTATCAAGGTCACGTATCAGATATCACTGAACATTCTGAAGCGGATGAAGCCATACCGTTTTATGGGAGTTGATAAGTCTTCTCTGATAGAAAGCCTTAACACATGAAAGCAATCAAAAGCTTGCTCCTCCAATATGCGAAGCCTCAAAGAGGAGTTTTTTTCAAAACAGGTCCTGGGGATTATGCTGAGCATGATCAGTTTATGGGGGTGAGTGTCCCCAATTTACGCCGCATCGCAAAGCAATTCTCAACGTTAGGACCTGAAGAAATTCAAGTCCTGATAGAATCGCCGTTTAATGAGGAACGGTTTCTTGCCCTGATTATTTTGGTGGAGCGTTATCAAACAACAAAGTCTTTGGAAATTTATGAATTTTATATGAAAAATTTATATCACGTGAACAATTGGAACCTCGTAGATGCCTCCGCCCATCTGATTTTAGGCGCCCATGTGTTTGACAAAGAGAAAACGATTTTGCTTGATTTGGCCCAGTCGCAGGTGATGTGGGAGCGGAGAATTTCCATTGTTTCCACCTGGTATTTCATCCGGAAAAATGAAACCGACTGGACTTTTAAGCTTGCCGAAATGATGCTGGACGACCCCCATGATCTGATTCACAAAGCCTGCGGATGGATGCTCCGGGAAGCCGGGAAACGGAATCTTTTGAAACTCAAGGACTTCCTTAGGCAGCATGGACAAAAAATGCCAAGAACCATGCTGCGTTATGCAATCGAGAAATTTCCTCCGGAAGAAAGGAAAATTTATATGCAAAAATAAATGTTTGCGTTAACGAAATGTTCATCTTTTTATTCCATACTCAATTTTATAGATTGAATTTAACGAAGTTTGGAATCATGAGAAATATCTTTACGCTTCTATTTTTAATGTTGCATTTTTCCGTTATGGGGAGTCATAGTACTAAACTAGAGTTTTCCACAAAGGGTGCGCAAGCTTTTGAAACGGTTACTTTGGATGCGGCTATTTCATTAAAAATTGCATTGCTCACCATAGAAAGTATGCACTTGGCTACAGCCGTTGGAGCCCATGCGATTCCACTGGCAACGGCTTTGAATCCTATGGTAGGAGGGGCGTTTTTAGCCACAACCGTTGCCGCAAATCAAGTGGCAAAACAATTTGAAGATCGTATGGTTAAATATGTAGACAGGGTCAGAGCGCTTGATTCTGTTACAGAAACATCTGGCAATAATGATGGTCTAGCAAAGTTGAAAAAGCTTCTGAATGAATCCAATAAAGGGCGCGTGAAATATCGTTGTAAAGCAACAAGAGCGATGGAAGATGCAAAAAATCAGAGCATGAGAAACGCCCTATTTTGCATTTACAATAACCCCATGCCCATGGATTATTTGTGTGAGTTTTTGGGAAATTTAGAAGAAAAACAGAGTACAGTCAGAAAAATGGCTCTTCAGACATACCGCAAACCTTCAATGCAACAAAACTCTATTGAAACCAAATTGGGGCCTATTCAAAATATCGCGGATATCATCACAAATCCACTCATTGAAATTTATCGCAAGAGTTTGAAATATCGGTTTTTAGACAAATACTATACGGCCATCAATGATGATTTTGAAGGCCTGGTCAAAATCCGCTCTAGGGTGAATGTTGCCGATCGCCTCGATGCTTCCGAATTCTGGCACGCGGATGCAAAAACAAATTTACGTGATATTTTGGCGGACATGAAACAGACAAGCAAACTCATGAAGAATATTAATCTTTGTCACAAAGTTGAATGCGATACCATAGAGGCGGATGAGAAGGAAAAGGATAAGTTTATTGATCTGCCTGCTGAAAAAGAATACCAAAATTATTGTGAATATTATTTTAGAAAAAAACCCTTATATTTGATGGATAAACTCAATATTAAAAAGCAGGCAAGTCAACTCATTCACGCCAAAGATCATTCATCTGGATATTTGGAGAAGAAAAAGGTAGAACGAGAAAAAATCCTAGAAAATGCCACTAAAAATTTAGAAAGCTTAATAGAACAAGTTGAAAAGAAAAAACCCGAAGAAGCCTTAGACGAGACGTCAACTTCACTAGAAGACACATCTCAAAAAATAGATATTCGTCAACAGCTCATTGAAGAACTTAAAAAATTTCACACAGAAAAAGAGAAGGAAAATTTTCTTAAAAATTGGGAGAAAGATCCTAAAAATTCGGACTCTTTGAAGTTTTTTGAAAGCATCACCCAGCACCTTAAAGACGAGAATAATGATAATAAAAACAGTACAACGGCGGATCGAAGTAATGAAGATTCTAAAAATGAGGTCGGCGCATGAATAAAATAATTTTTCTTTTTATCTTTTCTTTATTTTTCACAAATGAGTTTTTTGCATCTCAAGAACCAAATAACAATACACTAAAATCAAAACTAGAGGCCAAAATTCAACATTCTGAAGAAAAAACTAAAAATGCAAAAAAATGGGCAGATGTTAGCGCTGTCGGTGTGCTTGGAGCAAAAGGTGTTGCAACAGGACTTGAAATGATGGGGTTTAATGCATTTACAATTATCCCTCTTTTGGGAATCATCGGTGGAGCTGTGGCAGAGTATGGATATGAAGAGGCAGCTGACAGACATCATAAAACAACAAATCGGTTTAAAGCCGCTTTGAATGCACTTGATGGTAAGGAAACTGATAAAAAATTTCATGGGTTAGAGTTAGACAAAGTGCTGGCCCAGAAGAAATCATGTAAAAAAACATGTACCTCGGCTATGGGAAAGAAAAATGCAAATAATTTTAATGAAATTTCATGGTGTGCCCTCAATTGCCCCAATTTAATTTTAAGGGATTATATGTGTGAAGTTTTTGGGAATATGAAGGAAAGCACGGAAGATAAAAAGCATATCTTGAATCGTATCGCATCTTCTTTCAAAACTTACCTTTCTGTTTCAAAGACTGAGCCAAAAACTAAGGTCGATCCCAACTTCCAGGGTAAAACAGATTTAATCCCTTTAATTGCCAAGATTTTTGCAGATCCTTTTACAAAAAAATACCGAGAATACTTACAAGGCAAAATGCTCGGCGCCTATTACCAAGCCGCATTTCAGTTCAGTGTGGTGCAACTCTCTGGATTTACAAACATGGCCCACAAAATGGAACACGCGGAGTTCTGGTCTCCTGATTCCGATCCTGATATTACATCCCTTGTGAATAGCTCTTTTCGTAAAAACTCACCCATGCTCGGAGAGATTAAAGGCTGTTTTGGATCTTTGTGTTATACGACTATCAAGGAATATGATCATGAAGAGAAAAGAACCTTAGTCCCCGATTATTATGATAAGCTTATCAAAAAATCCAAGATATCAGATGGAAAAATTTTAAGCGCCTTAACGAATCGTGTTTTTGTTCCCCAAAGTGGCATTATTTCGCTCGAAGATATGAATAAACTTCCAGAAGATGCTTCAGAAACTCCCTCTTCATCTTCCGAAAGTAATCAGGCTGATCATCATAGCACTAAAAAAAATGATCAAAAAACATGGCCATCACCTTTTAGAAATTATTGTGACTACTATTTTGCCAGGACTCCAATTAATTTTCACTCAAGAATCACAAATGCCTTCTCCAACATTAAAAATCTTGGGGGAGGAAAAAAATACCAGGAATATTTTGATGACAAGGTCCAAGAAAGATACAATATGATTACCAAAAGTCGAGAGACCCTAAAAACATTTTTAGAAGCTTTCGACGAAGCATCAAAAACTCCAGATACGAATTCATTAAAAGAAAAAGAAAGCGAACTCACCACGTTCATGGAAAAATTTTCTGATTTTATGGAAATCTTACAATCAAAAAGTCTTGAAAAAATTCAAGAATGGAAAAAAGGAGATCCTGAATATTATGAACAGATTGTAAAAGTTATTGCAGTTCACAAGGCTAATCAGCAGGCGCTGCCTTCCAATTAACATTCATAAAGGCAGGGACCGTATCCCCAAAACCTGTCTTAATAACGGATTTTTCTGATAAAATAACATGGGGTATTTTGTTGGGTTCGAGTGAAAATTTCTCTGTTTTTTCTGGTTTTTTAACAGGCGGCTTTTCTTTTTTAACGGTCGTTTTTTCTGAGGGTTTTTTCTCTAACGGTTTCTCTAAAGTCTTTTCCTTAGAAATTTCGATAAAGTTCAAAGGAGCTTTAATTAAGCCTTCGATTTCAGCCAATGTCTTTTGATCGGAAGGAAGGCACAGTGTATACGATTTTCCTTCTTTGCCCGCGCGCCCTGTCCTGCCAATACGGTGAACGTAGTCATCGGAACTGTTGGGCACGTCATAATTAACGACCACATCGAGTCCTTCTGAATCCAGGCCCCTGGCGGCCACATCGGAGGCAATGAGAAATTGAATATTGCCCGCCTTAAAATCTTGCCAGGTTTGTGTTCGAATCGCTTGGGTGAGATCCCCATGAAGACATCCAACTTTACATCCCCATTTTTCAAGATCCTTCAAAAGACCTTGTATATCGCGCTTACGGTTACAAAAAATGATCCCCGATGTGATTGCCTCTTTTTTGAAAAGCGCATTCAAATCCCGGGATTTGGTTTTAAGGGTCGTGTTGATAAAATATTGCGTGACAGTACTTGCCGTTGTGGCCGAAGGAGAAATCATAATCTGCTGGGGAGAATTCAGGAGTTTTTTTGAAAGATTCAAAATCGCCTTGGAAAAAGTTGCAGAAAAAAGAGCGGTTTGGCGAGTTTTGGGCAAATATCCCATAATTTTTTCAACATCTTCCAAAAAGCCCATATCGAGCATTTTATCCGCCTCGTCAAGCACAAAAAACTTAACCTCGTTTAATATCAGCTTTCCTTTGCTCAAAAAATCAAGCAGCCTTCCAGGGGTTGCAACAATCACATCCACCATTTTAAGCAAAGCTCTTTCCTGCTCCATCATCCCTTCGCCGCCAATCACTTGGACAACCTTAAATTTCTGGACAGCTGAAAATTTTTCTAATTCTGCAACAACTTGCGCCGCTAATTCCCGGGTTGGAACCAAAGTAATGGCCCGGGGCATTTTCGGTTTTGATTTTCCAAAATGGAGAAAATTGAGCATCGGCAAACAATAGGCTGCCGTTTTACCTGTCCCCGTTTGAGCTGACGCCAAAAGATCAGCACCACTCAAAAGAACAGGGATTGCTTTTTCCTGTATGGGTGTTGGAACCTTATAAGAAATATTTTCTAAGGTTTCTAAAAGATGAGAGGGAAGATGAAGTTCATTAAATAGCATGATCGCCTAAAAGTTTTTCATTGTTCAAGATTTAAACTACAAAGAAAAATCGAAAAAATCAAAGAGATTTTCTTCCAAAGTGCATTATTGTGAGATTATCGGCAATTACAGTTGCATAAATAACACATGTTTTCTGACAAACCTATAATGATGCAGTATTTTTTTTTAAAAAAAACGTTGTCATTAATAATGCATTAACCTTCATATAGGATATTAGTATTTAGAGATAGATCATAAGAAGGGAATTAAAAAATGTTTTCACGCTCTCAAAGACTTGTATTACTTATTGGAACATGCATGACGAAGGATTTTGTTTTTGCAAACGCTGCGCCTTCACCCATATCGTTACCCGACCCCGTGCCGGTTGTGACATCTCCTGCGGCATCTACGGATTCACCTCCAGCAGCACCTAGCCCAGAAGCGCCCACCCCAACCACGGTTGATCCAGCCACACTGAATCCAACTGCCTCTACCCCAACTCCGTCATCACCAGCGAGCGACAAACCCGCCACTGCAGAAGTCCCAGCAACTCCTGCAGAAACAGCTGTAATGCCGCCTTTTATGCCAGCGGCAGCTCCTGTGGAAAATAATGCAACTGCTGACAATTCCAAAGAATTTGACCGATATTCAAGACCACAACTTTATTTTTCTTCCGCGGTTCCCTGGCGCGTTATTTATTATAGCCCAAATATTGCCTATCAGGGCATGGTTCCTGTGGAGGGCGATACGAATTTGAGTTATATCGACAAAACCTGGTGCCTAAATTTGAAAAAAATGGCCCCGGATAAAAGCTGTGGGGATTTTGATTTTTTCAAAAAAGTTACAGAAAAATGTGAGGATGTTCAAGTTTTAAGCTGCACGGAACATGCAAAAATGTCCAGTTGGGCTAAAGACAAATGGAAAACACCTCAAGATATTTGGGATGGATTGCAATCCATGTTTCATAAAGGCATGGAAGGTCGTATGCGTGAGTTTGTCGATCGTGGGGGTAAACTCCCTTGGGTTCCAACACCTGCGTGGTGCATGAATATTTCCCCCAAAAGTTGCTCGGATTTGTCCCAGGTCGACCCCAGGAATGGTGTAAACCAAGGGGGGAAAAACTTTATGATCGCTGCGGAAAATTGTCATTTTTATGAAATGGCCAATTGCACACAAGAAGCCATAAACTCGGGTTGGGCAAAACAAAAATGGGGGAATAATCCAGATCTGATCCGCAAAAGCATCAATGGGTATCTTTTTGAAAAACACCTGCAAAGGATTGCAAAAAAATTCCCTGGATCTTTAGCAGTTTCCCCTGAAGAGGCCAAGAAAGCACAAATAATGGCTCAAAATATGCAACAAAATATGAGTATGATTTCAAGCGTATCAGGAGTTCCAGATTTTGCTTCGGGAAAAATGAAATAACACTATAAATGAGATGTATAAGACATGATTTTTTATTTAATTTTCTTTAGTCTTTTAATTACAGAACTTCCTTTGTGGGGAAAGAATTATTATTATTTCTATGAAAATAGAAAAATTTATTTCTTAAGTACGGATACCTCCTACAAAGGACGTGTGCATGTAGATTTGGGTACGAATCTGACATTACAAGAAAGAACATTTTGCCGTGATTTTGATCAAGGGAATCTGAATCTTGTCAATATCACGGCAGAAAGAAATAGCGCCAACAGTGGGCTTAATATGGACAATATGCTCTTTGGCAACAAATCACGCACAGATATTTTTTCCAACCCCAAACAATGTGGAGATGGTGATCCTAAAGTATCCCTTACAGGCCAACCCGCAGCCGAATCTGTTTTTGAACGCATTGCGCTCATGTGCGACCAATCTCAAGTTCCAAATTGCGTAAAATATGCTCAAAATTCCATGTGGGCAAAACGACGTTGGGGAGATGAAGAAGAAATTAAACCGCAAATTGATGAGGTCTTTAACCAAGGCATGAAAAGCCGTATACGAGATTTTTTAAGTCTTGGGGGGAACCTGCGGGCAACAAACACCACAATTCCTTGCATGTTATTTCGCTATGAAAGATGCGGGGATACAAATTCCTCACCACAATCCTCGAAATACAGAACTTCAGGTGAAGAATGGTTCATGGAATACGCGGTAAAATGTGATGCTCACGAGATTTCTCCTTGCATTTTCTATGCGCTTTATTCAAAGTGGGCAATGCAAAAATGGCCCAGAATGGATGACCGGAAAAAATTCCTCTTTGCGGCCATCAAAAAAGACAGAGTTAGACGCGTGAATGAACTCGTCAAAGCATTAAATTCTTTTCCTAAACTCAGTTTCCCGAAACTTTTTGTAACTCCCCAGGTACCATAAAGAAATATATTGAAATCTCCACGGAAACTACGATAGAGTAAATTCATAGTTCAATGTGAGGTTTTAAGCTGATGGACAGACGGGATAAAACGATACGAGATCTTTATGCAAGGTTAC
>CAIYWZ010000147.1 GCA_903930075.1 uncultured Alphaproteobacteria bacterium
TCCCTACCTTCTTCCCTACCTTCTTCCCTACCTTCTTCCCTACCTTCTTCCCTACCTTCTTCCCTACCTTCTTCCCTACCTTCTTCCCTACCTTCTTCCCTACCTTCTTCCCTACCTTGATTGATCGCATGCCGCGTTCTTACGGTTTCATCCATCATCGCAAGGCTCACCTCAAAGTAAGAGCGTCTTTGCTCGGCATTCCAGCGAAAACGCTCTAAGGATTCGTAGGCGGTATAAATTTGGGTGCCCCTAACGGATTCGGGGATATCGATGTCATTATGGGCGTTTTTGAAGAAATAAATCCATTGGTCTTTGATGGATTTGAGCTCAGCTAAAGTTTTTTTAAACTTGGGCAGCTCGATGAAGGTATATTGCACGTCTTTGAGGTGGTTTTCTTTGGTATCCATATCAAGGGTTGCGTGTTCGCTGATGCATTTATCGCCTGGAAAAAGCACGTGGTTTACGATGCTGAGCAAAATCACCGGCCGCAATACCCCATAATCAAACCCTCTTTCCAGCTGGGTCACGTATTCATTCGCGGCATAAAATTGCGCCCGCTTGATAAAATCCGGCTGACGCGGAACCTGCATTTCCACAATATAAATATTTCCTGCCTGGTCCTTGCAGAGCACATCCACAATCGAAGCCTTGGCCTGAAGGTGCTCTGGAATTTGGTTGGGATTCAGGATTTCAACCGATTCAATGGGCGCCTGGTGCCGGTCTTCAAAAACCGCATTGAGAAAATCCATCAAAACATCCTTGTGGTCTTCCTGGCCAAAAATACGCTTGAATGCAACGTCGTTTTTCGGGTCAAAAAACCGTGGCTCATATCCAATCATGATTTTACCTCTCGTTTTTGATTAAATTACTTCTTGAATATATCATATTTTAAAGGTTTTTCAAGAAAAATTTAAATAACGCACCACTGTTTCTCAAGACTCTCCAAATTCTCTTCTTTTTCCAAACATTCTCTGATTTCGCTCATGAGCCTATTCATGAAATAAACATTGTGAATCGTGATCAATTGGACGTAGAGGAGTTCCTGGGCGTGGAGGAGGTAGTGGAGGTACCCTTTTGAGAAGGTTTGGCATGTGGAACAGCCGCAGGTTGCATCGATGGGATCATTGTCTTGTTTGAAGGTTGCGTTTTTGAGGTTTAAATGCTCGCGCGCCTGACCTTTAACCAAAGCGCCGCCGTGTCTTGCAAGGCGCGTTGGGTGGACGCAATCGAAGGTGTCGATGCCTTGGCGTACGCCGTTAAAGATGTCCCTCACGCCGCCAATGCCCAGCAAATGAACGGGGCGATCTTTGGTCAGATTCTCCATGGCAACGGCGACAACATCGTGCATTTGCTCTTTAGAGGCCCCCAAAGAGCCTCCTACAGCTGAGCCGAAAAAGGGTTGAGAATTGAGGAAATCTGTGCTTTCCCGGCGCAGATCTGGATAAATGCCGCCTTGGGTGATGCCATAAAGGGCCTGCCTACCCCCCTCCCCTAGCCTTTGGAACTCTTTTAAGGACCGTATGGCCCAGCGGTGGCTCATGTCCATGGATTTTTTAGTGTAGGCTTTGTCCACATGAAAGGGGGTACATTCGTCCAAAACAACGACCAAATCAACACCAAGCTCGTGTTGGGTTTGAATGGATTTTTCAGGGGTTAAAAAGTGTTTTTCACCATTGAGATAGGACCTAAAAAGCGCCCCTTCTTCGGTGATTTTCAGGAGCGTTTGAGGGCGATTGTTCATGCGCTTGCCCTTGATTTCGGACGCCACCGACCCATGACCCAGGCTGAAAATCTGAAAGCCTCCAGAATCGGTGAGCATCGGCCCATCCCAGCCCATAAATTTGTGAATCCCGCCCATGGACTGAATCAGCTTTGACCCAGGATAGACCATCAAATGGTAGGTGTTTGAGAGAATAATCTGCGTTCCAGCCGTCTTCATATCAACAGGTGCCACGCCCTTAATGGAGGCTTTGGTTGCGCAAAAAATAAAGTTTGGTGTCTCAATGATACCGTGGGGCGTTGTAATCTTGGCCCTGCGCGCCCGAGACTTTGGGTCATTTTTTAAGATATCAAATGCAAAATTTGGATACATATTACCTGTCTTTCTTGATAAAATATTTGGCTAAATAAACAACGGGAATCCCCAATATGGAGGCGCATAGGCGTAAAATATATCCGCCAAACACATAACTATACATCAGCGTGTCAAAGGGAATGGGATCTGGGCTTAAAATACGCCAGGCAAAAAGGCTGAAAATGAAATTATCGCAAAAGGCCGCAATGGAGAGGGAAAAAAAGGCTCGCAGCCATATCAAACGCAAAGGAGAGAGCTTTTTAAGGGCCGAATAAATGGCGATATCCATCATCTGACTTGAAAAATAGGCAATCAAACTTGCCACAAAAAGCCGCAGCGAGGGCGCAAATAAATACACCATCGCCCCATGCCCACCATCCCGTCTTACTGGCTCGTGGATCAAGGTGAGCGACATCATCAGCATGCCAATCACCATGGCCGTAAAGGTTAAATACACAGACCTCTGTGCCACACTTTTGCCATAATATTCATTCAAAATGTCGGTGGCAAGAAACAACGTTGAAAACGTCACCGTCCCCAAGGCCACGCCTTCAGGATAAAAATGAAACACCCCCAGCTTCATCACCTGAATATTCCCCAAAACAACGGCAATGGACATATACGCAAAAACGCCCGCCACACTAAAGAAACGAAGCATCAGCAGCAAACAAAGCACCTGGACCACAAACGTGATCAGCGATATAAACTCACCAGAAAGACCTAAACTCAAAATATTTTCCATCATAGCTTAAGGCTTATACTGCATTTATGATCAAAAATCAAGGATATGATGCAAGTTTGTAGGCCCAAAATTAAAAACGACGATCAAGGCGTCATGATCGTCATTGCAGGGACAAAAAAAAGTGTTACGGAGCCTTTACCAAAACTACAGTCAGTCTTAGCCCCCATCGTCAATTGTATCTTACCATACGTTAGAATTGTAATTGCACCCGGCTTCCATTTCGAGAAAAGCGGAATGCAAGCTCCTGGAGTGAGAATTCCCAAAGCTGCTGCGGTAAGTCCTGCAGTAATCGGGTTCATAATACTTGAGCATGTAATAAAAGGAAGGACGTTCTCAATAAAGTTAGCGTCGTCAACCACTGCAGCTGGAAAATTAAGCCCCTTTACTGACTTTGGGGGCCTGAGCAAAATTTCTGCAGGTAATGCCCCAAATGGACATCTGTAAAATGATATTTCTGTTGCAAAAAATGACATCTTCAACTCCTTCTCTTGATTAATTATGATTCAACATCCATGAGCCTGCCTTCATGATCATACAGTTTAGCATGGCTAATACTTACACCCTTGCTGAATTTTTCAGTGCGCAGAAGAATACCATTTTCGTAGTAATCGTTAGACTTGCCTTCTAGCATGTTATTCTCGTAATACTTATCGAACGCTCTTTCTCCCGAAGGGTAATAATAGATTTCAGGACCATGTTTCATGCCATCTTTATAGTAAGTTTCCCCCTGTTTTATCCCATCTTGGGTGAAAATTTCGGTCAGGCCCGTTTGCTTACCATTTTCAAAACGCATAATCGAGCCTATTTTCCCATTGGAATAATAATTTTTCTGGATGGATCCGAGTTTTCCATTTATCATTTCAATCTCTGTGACGAGCACCCCAAAATGATACAAGCTGAATATCCCCTCGACCACGCCTTGTTTAAAAGGTATTTCTTTCATCTTCCAACCATTCAGGGCAAACTGCTGATCTAGGCCTTCTAAAACGCCTTTTTCCATGTGAAGTATGCGCTTGATGTCCCCTGTGGGGTAAAAATTCATCATTTCCCCTTCAAAGAGCTTGTCTTTGACGCTAAACTGCCATTGTATTTTATCCGTTCCTTCAAAGAAAGCCTCGTGGTCTCCATCGTCATAGTTTTTCGAATCGGGAAAAGGGTCTATATTTTCTTCATCCATTGACGCTTCTAAAGCCGCCGCCACATTTTCATCTATTTTGTCACCCCCCTCTGGAATCAACCCTGAAAGACTATTTTGAAGGTCAATCTTGGGCTTCATTTTGTCTAAACTTTCCTCCATGCTCTTTATTTTTGCATCTAATTCTTTTTGTCCGTCATCTATTTTTTGTTTAATTTCAGCCATTTTTTCTTGAAAAACGGATTCCCATTTCTCAAAGTCTTTGAGTTCCATATCGTTATATCTCCCTTTCTTTTATCAACAATTAATCATGGTCATGAGGCCTTTAATGTTAATATTCATTGAATTCATCGAAATACTCAGGCCCCCGTTTATTTGAATGGAAGCCCCGGCTTTAAGAGACATTTGCCCCCCCGCTTGGATTGAAACCATTCCACCAGCTTGCGCTGAAATCTCTGCACCAGCTTTGGCTGAAATCGCTGCACCAGCTTGAATTGAAATCGCTGCACCAGCTTTGGCTGACATCTCTCCACCAGCTTGCATTGAAATCGCTGCACCAGCTTTAGCTGAAATCGCTGCACCAGCTTTGGCTGAAATCGCTGCACCAGCTTCAATTGAAATCTCTGCACCAGCTTCAATTGAAATCTCTGCACCGGCTTTGGCTGAAATCTTTGCACCAGCTTGCATTGTGGTCTCTGCCCCCGATTTCATTGAAATAATCATGCTGGATTTCATTGTAATAAGTGCGCGAGCATATATCTTCACGATTGCGCGAAGAGATTGCAGCGTCATAAATTCCAAAGCAGTTAACGAAACATACCTACCCGCCGTTAACGAAACATACCCTCCTGCTGTTATTGTAATTGCAAGTCCCGCACCCACGTTAATTCCTCCAAGGACATCGAGCGAACATTCTTCCATCACAAAAATATGGGCCATTTCGCCGACCTTGATCTTAAGATTCCCACCCACTTGAATATTGAAATCGCCTCCCACGCTCAAGTTATAATCCCCGGCAATCGTCTCGTTTTTATCCCCGCCAACATCCACGCTTTCATCATTTAAAATTTCCGTGTTCATATCATTTTGGGCGTGGATATAAATTTCTTCCGCGCCGGGGGTATCATCGAACCGCAGCTCATTGAACTCATCTGGATCCGTTCCAGGGGTGGATTGGCTTCTGATGGTGCTTTTGGCGTAATCACTGGGATCATCCCTGTAGGGGGGCTTATTGTCGTCGTTATAGAGCCCGCCGGTGACAATGGGGCGGTCGGGGTTTCCGCTGATAAAGCTCACCAATACTTCCTGGCCAACGCGGGGGGTAAAAACATTCCCGTATCCAGCACCTGCCCAGCTCTGGGCAACGCGGATCCAGCAGGTTGTGCTGTCTTCATCGGCGGTGTGATCATGGTCCCAGGGGAAATAGACTTGGATGCGGTTATATTCATCAGTGTTCACGGTCCCCTCGCCACCTGGCCCCACAACAATGGCCGTGTCGACGCCGTGAATTCTGCGGCGTTTTGTGATGCGCTCGGGAACAAAAGGCGTGTCTTTTGGAAAGGCTGTAAACCTGTTGCGGTAATTCATATCCGTATCATCAAACCCAAAATCATAGGTGTGGGTGATGGAGCTGATGATGTAATCCCCATCCCACGCGGCATCCCAGCTTTCAATCTCCGGAGCATCTAGGGTAAATAATTTTCCAGCGGCCAAAAAAGGAGACGTGGATTCGCCTAAGAAGGAGAACCCTGGAACTTGATTTCCATCCAGGCGTATTTGTGAACGCTTGACCACCATAGCATCATCAGACACATAGCCCGCTGGATAATCATACAGAACCTTATCCGCGTCCCCGGAAGACGCATCATCGGTCATTGTGGCAGAAGGGGTTGTAAAATCAAAATCCATCTCAATATATTCATTGGAAACCATGCATTGGACAAAGTGCGCCTTGGTCAGGGAGTTAAAAAAGGCCTTGTCTGAACTGATGGCCAAAGATTCAAGGGTAAAGGTATCCCCCGAAATGGGATCCAAAGTTGTTCCAAAATCACTATTTTCATTACCAAGATACATGCTTGCATCACCATCTTCATGTTCAAAATAATAAAAAATACCCTCCTCTTCCATAAGCCTTGAGATATAATCAAAATCCGTTTCTCCATATTGGACACAGTAATCTCTGGATTCTATATCTGAATCATCGACATTGCTGGAATCAGTCGTGATACTGTTATCGGATAAAAGGTCTGTGATAATATCAAAGGCGCTTTTTCCTTGGGAAATCACGTAATTTTTTGAATATCTCATTTTCCAAATTTCAGGGTACAAAACCGCCTTATACTGGGCATGAATTCTGTAGGAATCATCCGTTTCACCTGGGTATCTGCCATCCCTTTCCCCCGTGTATTGAAATTCACCCACAATCCCGGTAAATTCCCGGGTCACGGGCGAAGAATCATTATCCCCTAGGTTATAAAAGGACAGGGTAATCGTGCAACTGCCTTCGATCATTTTTTTAAAAAGATCATCCGGAAGATCGGTGACGAGGGCATGCATATAAACTTCTATAATATAGGGCTTTGAAATCACCTCGGAAATTTTGAGTTTTGAAACGGTAAAAAGAGGAGTATCACCATCATCGGCAGGGGTGGAGATAGAAACTTTTGTATCAGACATAAAATGGCTCTCTTATTATTATTTATTTGCTACTTCACAGCTTTTTTGTTAATTATTATTATCATATGTTAGGAATTTGTAAACCCCATGTTTTATCTTTTACCCTCTTTTGATGATTTTAAAAAACTAAAATTCATCTATTGGCCGCTTGTATTGATGATTTTTCTGCTGTGTAGTGTGGGGATTTTTGCGCTTTTTTGCGCATCGGAAGGAAGTTTTGACCCTTGGGCATTCAAACAGGGGATCAAGATTTTTATAGGGTTTATACTTTTGTGTTATTTTGCGATTTTTCCCTTAAGGGAGCTTTTGGCGCTGAGCTACGTCGCCTACGGCATTTCCCTTGCGTTGCTCGTGAGTGCCCAGCTCTTTGGACGCATCGGTATGGGGGCAAGGCGTTGGGTCAGTTTGGGTTTTTTTGAACTTCAACCTTCGGAGGTGATGAAAATTAGCCTGATTTTGGCCCTGTCGACCTATTTGCATAAAAATCCTTTAAATATGGATCAAAACTCAAAAAAAACATTGACTGTTGCCTTTTTGATGATCCTTGTCCCAACGGTTCTTCTTCTCAAGCAACCCGACCTTGGAACGGCCTCTCTGCTGGTTCTATCCGGGGGAATTGTGTTATTCGCAGCGGGCCTGAGCCGGCGTATGATGGTCTATATGTTCTCATTTTTCACGCTCAGCCTTCCCATTTTTTGGCCATTTCTCCATGACTATCAAAGGCAGCGCATTTTAACCTTTTTAAACCCCGAGCAGGATCCTTTGGGCGCAGGGTACCATATATTACAGTCAAAAATCGCCATTGGATCCGGGGGACTCTGGGGGAAGGGTTTTTTAAAAGGCACGCAGGTTCATCTTGATTTTTTGCCCGAAAAACACACCGATTTTATCCTGACGATTTTGGCCGAAGAATGGGGCTATTTTGGTATTTTCACCCTGATCATTCTCTATATCCTTGTGTTGCTCATGACCTTGCGCATTGCCCTTGATGCCCAACATCTTTTCGGGCGGCTCCTTGTCCTTGGTGTGGGGGCAATGTTTTTCCTCTATTGTTTCATCAATATCGCCATGGTCACAGGCCTTTTCCCCGTTGTAGGGGTGCCCCTGCCCTTCATCTCCTACGGCGGCGCATCACTCGTTTCCCTCTTTATTGCCTTTGGTTGGGTGATCAATGTTGACTTGAATAAAAACGAGAGATTATAGGTGAGCGTCCATCATTTCATGCACCGCCTCCACCTCCCGCCCACAAAAAGCCATACCAATCAAAAGAACTGTTTTGATCTCGTGCTGGATGAAGGCATTTGTGTAGTTTTTGGCCCGGATCTGCGCTAAAGCATCCTTTGCGGATTCTCCCAAATCTTCTGGCGTTTTAGCCACTTTAAACTCGATCAAAATCCCCATTTTGGATTTGTCTTTGGGGATAATGATAATGTCATAGCGCCCCTTTCCCGCCTCCTTGTTGGAATCCACAATGTGAGAAAGTCCAAGGCCCATAAATAACCCCAGCATGAAGCTATGAAACACATTTTCGGGCGTATTTTCGTGCAAATCAAAATAGCTGATGGATCCATTAATATATTTTCGAATATGATCGGTGAA
>CAIYWZ010000148.1 GCA_903930075.1 uncultured Alphaproteobacteria bacterium
GCAGCAATTATTCAATGTAGGATGCCTAAAAAGGTTGTATATGATGGCGATCTGAACCAGACTTGTTTCAAGCCTGATCCAGTCCCATATCATTTTCAAGTATGTACGTCATGAACCCTAGAATTATGTTTTATTTCGTATAATGACCTTCAAGACTGGATTAGCATCTCAGTCTCATGACATCAGAATCATATACCGTGGGGTGGGTGTCAACACTAAAGTTTTTTATCGGCTTCAGTTTTCATTTGACTTTTCTAAAATCCCGTGATAAATAACGAAAATATTTCAACCTACAACTGGAGTAGCTGCTCATGACTAACATAATCCCTCATGTTTATATCTTCTGTGTAATTTTCACGTCTTTGATCCTGTTTATTAGATATTGCTTATACCCAAAAAATGACGCACCAGAATCCCTTGTTCGTGCTATAGAAAATGGAAATATAGAACAAGTTCGGTCTTTAATCGCAAACTTAAAGGACGTAAATCAGGGAATGACGACTAGAATAACACCTCTTGTAGTGGGAACTGACGTAACCCCTCTTTTGGTTGCCACACTAGAAGGAGAGTTAGAAATGGTCGAACTTTTGCTTGAAAAAGGAGCAAATGTGAATCAGGCAGACACTACGTATGGAGCAACGCCTCTTCTGGTTGCTTTGGAAAATAAACATATAAACGTAGTAAAAGTTTTACTTGAAAAAGGTGCAAATATTAAACAAGTTTCAAAAAACGGAGCCACTCCCCTTTTTAGTGCCGCATACAATGGGCATTTAGAGGTTGTGAAGGTTTTGATTGAAAAAGGTGCGGATATCAATCAGGCAGTAAAAAACGGGGCTACACCTCTTTTTATTGCGGCAGAAAATGGACATTTGGAGGTTGTGAAAGTTTTGATTGAAAAAGGTGCGGATATCAATCAGGCAATGGCAGATGGAGCAACTCCTCTTATTATGGCGGCACAACAAGGACATTTAGAGGTTGTGAAAGTTTTGCTCGAAAAAGGTACGGATATCAATCAGGTAGCAAAAAACGAGGCAACACCTCTTTTAGTTGCCACAGAAAAAGGACAGTTAGAGGTTGTGAAGTTTTTGCTCGAAAAAGGCGCAAATATAAATCAAGCAGCTATAAACGGACCAACTCCTCTTTTTATAGCCGCACGACAAGGACATCTAGAGATCGTGAAAGTTTTGATTGAAACCCCTGGAATTGATATGAATAAGACTCTAAACGTTGGAATCTCTCCCCTTGACATTGCTCGAACAAGAAAGCATGTAGAAATTGCAAAACTTTTAGAAAACGCCGGGGTGGTTAAGGGGAATTTTAGTTTTATGAAGTTTATTTTTTACTCTGTGAAGAAGATGTTTGGGTTTTGAGAAGGGTGTCTAAAGACGCATCAAAGATCTTATTATACCTTTAGTTTACGCGACAGATAAGGATTTCATTTGACTTTTCTAAAATCTCGTGATAAATAACGAAAATATTTCAACATAAAATGTGAGTTTTTACCCATGAATAAAATAATTCTTGCTCTTTTAGTCTTCTTGTTCCTCTTTGTTTTTTTGATCTTGTTTTTAAAAGGTTATTTATACGCAGAAAAGTCAAAGCAACAGGTTCTTGTGCATGCTATACAAAATGGAGATGTAGAAGAGGTTGAATCCTCTTCAACAACCCCGCTTTATCTTGCTGCACAAAATGGACAGTTAGAGACGGTAGAGCTTTTGCTTGAAAATAGGGCGGATGTGAATCAAGCAGAGACGCAGGGAGTAACACCTCTTTTTGTTGCAACACAAAATGGTCATTTAGAAGTTGTGCAGGTTTTGATTGAAAAAGGTGCGCACATCAATCAAGCAATGATGGATGGTGCAGCACCGCTTTTGATGGCCGCACAAAAGGGTCATTTCGATATTGTGCAGGTTTTGATTGAAAATGGCGCGAATATCAATCAAGCAATGACGGATGGTACAACTTCGCTTTTGCTAGCTGCACAACAGGGGCATTTGAACATTGTAAATGTTTTACTTGAAAAAAGAGCGAATATAAACCAAGCAAGGTCGAGTGTAGCAACTCCTCTTTTTGTTGCTGCACAAAATGGGTATATAGAGATTGTGAAGCTTTTACTTGAAAAAAGAGCCAATGTTAATCAAGCAACCACGGATGGAGCAACTCCTCTTTTCATGGCAGCACAACAAGGGCATTTAGAGATTGTGAAGGTTTTGATTGAAAGAGGCGCGCATGTCAATCAAGCAATGATGAGTGAAACAACACCTCTTTTTGTTGCTTCACAAAACGGACATTTAGAGGTTGCGCAGCTTTTGATTGAAAACGGAGCGGATATCAATCAAGCAGAGCCGGATGGAAGTGCTCCTCTTTTCATGTCTGCACAAAATGGGCATTTAGAGGTGATGAAGCTTTTGCTTGAAAACGGAGCCCATCTCAATCAAGCAATGACGAATGGAGTAACTCCTCTTTTCATGGCTGCATACAATGGTCATGTGGAATGTGTAAAATTTTTGCTTGAAAAAAACGCAAATATCAATCAATCAACCATAGAGGGAGATACGCCTCTTCTGATTGCTGTGGAAAATGGACATTTAGAAATTGTGAAAGCTTTAGTTGAAAAAGGAGCCGATGTCAATCAAGTAAATCCAGATGATGGATCAAATCCTCTTTGGATTGCTGCATACAAGGGGCATTTAGAGGTGGTCAAGTTTTTGCTTGAAAAAGGAGCGAATATGAAACAAGCAGAAAAAGATGGAATGACTCCTCTTTTAATGGCTGCACAAAATGGATATGCAAGTGTAGTAAAGTTTTTAATTGAAAAAGGAGCGGATATCAATCAAGTCAATCCAGATGATGGCATGACACCTCTTTTTATTGCTGCGAAACAAGGCCATTTTGAGATCGTAAAAATTCTACTTGAAAAAGGAGTAGTTATCCATCAAGGATTACACACAGGAGAAACCCCTCTTTTTATCGCCGCATACGATGGACACGCAAGTATAGTAAAAGCATTGATTGAAAAAGGGGCAGACATCAATCAGGCATTACCCACAGGAGAAACTCCTCTTTTTATTGCCGCGCAAGAAGGACATGTAAGCGTGGTAAAAATTTTACTTGAAAGTCCCAAGATTGATCTGAATAAGCCCGTTGAAGATGCAATAACTCCTCTTTTTATTGCCGCGCAAGAAGGTCATTTAGAGACGGTAAAATGTTTACTTGAAAAAGGAGCGGATATAAAACAGGTGACTGCGAACGGAGAATCAACCCTTTTCATAGCTGCACAACAAGGATATTTAGATATTGTAAGGATTTTACTTGAAAAAGGAGCTCAGATTAATCAGGCAGACAATAATGGAACAACCCCTCTTTTTATGGCCACACAAGAAGGACATTTAGAGACGGTAAATTTTTTGATCGAAAAAGGAGCTGATATTCATCAGACAGATGAAAATTTAGCAACTCCTCTTTTTGTTGCTGCACAAAATGGGCATTTAGAGATTGTGAAAGCTTTGCTTGAAAAAGGTGCGGATATTCATCAGGCACTGACAGATGGAACAACCCCTCTTTTTATGGCCGTACAAGAAGGACATTTAGAGACGATAAAATTTTTGATCGAAAAAGGAGCTGATATTCATCAGACAGATGAAGATTTAACAACGCCTCTTTTTGTTGCTGCACAAGAAGGATATTTTGAGATCGTAGAAATTTTACTTGAAAAAGGTGCTAATATTAATCAGGCAGATCAATATGGGGTAACACCTCTTTTCATAGCTACACAAGAAAGACATGTGACAGTAATAAAAATTTTACTTGAAAAAGATGTAGATATTAATCGAGCAAGACCAGATGGGGCATATCCTCTTTTTATGGCTGCAAAAGATGGATATTTAGAGGAGGTAAAGCTTTTGGTTGAAAAATGTAAAAATATTGATCAGGAAGCGACAGATGGGGCAACACCTCTTTTTATGGCTGTACAAGCTGGACATTTAGAGGTGGTAAAGCTTTTACTTGCAAAAGGAGCACGTATTAATCAGGCATTACTCACAGGGAGAACTCCTCTTTTTGTGGCTGGAGAAGCAGGACATTTAGATCTTGTCAAAATCTTGCTCGAAAAAGGGGCAGATATCAATCAAGCATTACGCACAGGAGAAACACCTCTTTTTATTGCCGCATACAATGGACACGCAAGTGTAGTAAAAACATTTCTTGAAAAAGGGGCTGATATTAATCAGGCAGTACCCACAGGAGAAACTCCTCTTTTTATTGCCACGCAAGAAGGACATGTAAGCGTGGTAAAAATTTTACTTGAAAGTCCCAAGATTGATCTAAATAAGCCCGTTGAAGATGCAATAACTCCTCTTTTGATTGCTTCAGACAAGGGGTATTTAGAGATTGTGAATGCTTTACTTGAAAAAGGTGCAAATATAAATCAAACAATGACGAATGGATCAACATCTCTTTTTATTGCTGTGCAAAATGAGGATTTAGATATGGCGAAGCTTTTGCTCGAAAAAGGAGCCGACGTGAATCAGGCAACGACGGATGGCGAAACTCCACTTTGGGTTGCTGCAAAAAATTGCTCCGTAGAGTTAGTGCAACTTTTGCTTGAAAAAGGCGCCAATAGCAATCAAGCAGCGATGGATGGAAGCACCCCCCTTTTTATGGCTGTAGACGATGAGCATTTTCTGGTTGCAGATGAGCCTTTACTGATTGTGAAGCTTTTGACCCAAAAAGGTGCGGATATCAATCAAACAACAAACGATGGACACTCTACTCTTTCTCATGCTGCAGCAAATGGGCATCTAGCTGTTGTAAAGCTTTTGTTAAGTAAGGGGGCCAAGATTAATCAACCAACAAAGGAAGGACTCACTCCTCTTTTTTGGGCCGCGCAAAGTGGACATGTAGAGATCGTGAAAGCTTTGCTTGAAAGAGGTGACAACAGCAATCAGGCAAGACCCAATGATGGCACAACCCCGCTTTATTGGGCTGCGCGAAATGGAAAGTTAGAGATGGTGAACGTTTTGCTTGAAAAAGGTGCAAGCGTCAATCAGGCAACGATAAATGGAGAGACCTCCCTTTACAGAGCATCATCCCAGGGATATTTAGAGATTGTAAAGCTTTTGCTCGAAAAAGGAGCAGATGTGAATCAGGCAACGACAGAGAAACGAACTTCGCTTTTTGCTGCCGCACATAATGGACATTTAGAAGTGGTGAAGTTTTTACTGGAAAAAAATGCAAACATAAACCAAGCAAGAATTGATGGAGCAAACCCGCTTTTCGCTGTTGCACATAATGGACATCTAGAAATTGTAAAATCTTTTTTGGCATATCCCGGGATTGATATCAACCAAGCAACGACAGATGGAACAACTCCCCTTAAGATTGCCAGAGAACAGGGGCACATGGAAATTGTGAAACTTTTAGAACAAGCTGGGGCTAAAGGTTAACAAGTTTTGGGAGGAACAAAAGTTAAAATGAGAATTGCTGTATTCACGCATAAAATTCTTGATCAATCTTTTGGGTTGATCTATATATAGATGATCATTATCTAAATATATAAGGGAATAGAAAAAAATGGAACAAACGGTTGTTGGGGCGCAGATGATTGGGCCAGTTTTAGCGCATCAGGGGCTTTCGATTTGGGGGCTTTTTATGGGGGCGGGGATTGTGGTCAAGATCGTGATGATCATGCTGCTTTTGGCGTCTCTTTGGTCTTGGACGATTATTATTTCTAAATTCATGAAATTTAAGAGTTTATACTCGGATGCGGATAAGTTTGAGGCGCAGTTTTGGTCAGGGGAATCGCTTGATGATCTGTATGAGCGCACGGAAAAAAACCAGCTGGACCCCATGAGCGCGGTGTTTTGCTCGGCGATGATGGAATGGCGGAGATCCTTTGCAAAGATGACCTCGTCAAACTTAAAGGCAACGCTGCAACAGCGCATCGAGCGCGTGATGGCGGTGACCGTGGGGCGGGAAGTGGAACACATTGAAAGCCATATGGGATTTTTGGCCTCTGTGGGCTCGGCTGCACCTTTTATCGGGCTTTTTGGAACTGTGTGGGGGATTATGACGAGTTTTCACGAAATTGCCTCCCAAAACAACACAAGCCTTGCCGTTGTGGCCCCAGGCATTGCAGAAGCCCTTTTGGCAACGGCCATGGGTCTTTTGGTGGCGATCCCTGCAACCATGGCCTATAACAAAATTTCAGCTGACATTGCAAGATACAGCAACCGCCTTGATTCCTTTGCGGAAGAATTTGGAACAATCATTTCAAGACAACTTGAAGAACAACAATAAAGGAGTTTTTCATGGGAGCGGGTCTTCAAAAACCAATGGCGCACAGCCGCAGGAAACGCAGTAAGGCTTCTGCCATTTCCGAAATTAATATGACGCCGTTTATTGATGTGATGCTGGTTTTGCTCATTGTTTTTATGGTCACAGCGCCTTTGATTCACGTGGGGGTTCCGGTCAACTTGCCCAAAACCTCCGCCCCGCCCATTCAAGAGGCCGACGAGCCTTTGACGGTGACGATCAATGGGGCAGGGGAGCTTTTTATTCAAGAGACCAAAATTCCAGAAGGGTCTTTGGGGGCCAAACTTGGCGAAATTACAAAGGAAAATAAAGAGACCAAAATTTACATCAAAGGCGATAAAACAAGGGCATATGGCGATATTATGCGCATTATGGGGATTGTTTACGAAGCAGGGTTTACCAAGGTCATGCTGCTGGGAGACCCCATCGATGCGCAAATGCGCAAGAAAAAGTAGGAATTTTTCATGCAATTTTACCTTAAAGTAGCTTTTTGGATTTCCGTTGTTGCCCACTTTGCTTTGTTTACTTTAGGATTTGTGGGAGGGCAATTTGATTGGTTGTCTACGACGCCGCCCGCTCCCCAGCCTTTGATGATCCCCGTCGAATTCCTCCCTATTGCAAAAACGAGCCAAGGCGAGGTCATTGTGCCCCCGGCGCCCGTTGTTAAGCAAGCGGAAAAGGAAGAAGAGAAAAAAGACCCCAAAGCAGAAGAAACCCCTCCAGAAGCGCCTAAACCTATCCCGCAGAAGGAAAAAGAAGAGCCTAAAAAAGAGGAACCTAAACCTAAGCCTGATCCAGCTCCCGCTCCATCTCCTGAAGCCGTTCCGGTGAAGAAAAAAACAGAGGTTCCCCCGAAGAAAAAACCGGAAACAAAACCCGTTCCTAAAAAAGAGCCTCCTAAGAAAGATGCGCCTAAAAAAGAGGCCCCAAAGAAGGCACAAAAAATAGAAGAAGGCGATGATTTTGAGCAGATCTTAAAAAACTTAGACACGACTCCTCCACCTGCCAAAAAGGCCCAGGAAAAAGCTGAAAAACAAGGGAAAAAGAAAAACGTTAGCCAAAAACTCAGCGATGAAGCCAAAATGAGTTTGATCGATGCCATGATGCGCCAAGTTCAAAAATGCTGGACCATTGATCCAGGGATTAAGGATGCCAGCAACATGACGGCGGTTTTGCATATTAAACTCAAAATTGATGGTTCCGTGGAAAGCGTTGAAAACCTCAACCAATCCCGCGTGAACCGGGATGTTTTTTATCGCTCGTTTGTGGAAGGGGCGCAAAGGGCGGTTTATGAATGCGGCCCCTATAATTTGCCCCCCGATATGTATAATCAAGAAGAAGGCTGGAGGGAAATGGAAATCACCTTTGACCCGAGGTCGATGTTGAACAATTAAAATAAAAGAGAGAATGAAAATGAAAAAACTATTGATGATACTGAACTTTATATTTTTAAGCAGCGCGCCCAGCTTTGCCGTTTTAAAAGTCAATGTGAATAAGGCAAGGTTTGCCCCCACACCCATTGCCGTGACGCCCACCTTTACCGAGTCCCATGACCCTGAAAATTTGGCTTATAAGATGACCCAGGTCATTGAATCGGATCTTGACAGATGCGGCTTATTTAAACCCATTGATCAAAAGTCATTTATTCAAGAGGCCTCAAGCCTGCGCCGGGCACCGCGTTTTGAAGACTGGAAGCTCATCAAAGCCAAATTACTGACCGTTTCCTTTTTGACCCGGGTGGATGATAAATTGAATTTGACCCTGAAGCTTTTTGATGTGCTCACGGGGGTGGAAATGGGGGTGTATTCCTTTGAAGATTCCCCTTCAAATTGGCGCAAAATTGCCCATAAAATTGCCGACCAGGTTTACCAGCGAACAACGGGAGAACTGGGGTATTTTTCAACCAAAATCGTTTATGTTGCAGAAACAGGCTCTGCCCGGAATCCGCTTCAAAAGCTCTCGATCATTGACCAAGATGGCGCCAATCTTCGAAACTTAACCGATGGATCCAGGTCCATTTCTTCCCCTGTTTTTTCACCCACCGCCCAAATGATTGCCTACGCTGCCTACCACAAAAACGAGCAGGCCAAAATTTACCTCATGAACCTTGAAACAGGCCTTTCCCAGCTTTTTGTGGACCAATCCAAGGGAGGCGGAATTGCATTTGCCCAAAGATTTTCAGCCGATGGATCAAAGCTGATTTTCAGCATTGCCAAGGGCGGAACAACGTCTCTTTATACAAAGAATATCAAAATGGGAAGTACTGGGGGAGATATTGTAAGGCTTACACGCAACATCGGCGCCATCGATACCCACCCCTGCTATTCCCCAGATGGTGAAAAAGTTGTCTTTGAATCGGACATGAGCGGAAGAAGAAGGCAGCTCTACACCATGAATGCCGATGGATCAGATATCAAAAAAATAAGCCGTGACGCAGGGGCCTTGTATGGCGAACCCGTGTGGTCCCCAAGGGGAGATTGGATCGCTTGCCTTAAAATCCACAAAGGCGTTTTTTATATCTGTATCATGAAGCCCGATGGATCGAGCGAAAGACTCATTGATAAAGGATATCAACTCCAAGACCCCACCTGGAGCCCCAACGGACGCGTTCTCCTTTACAAAAAACAAGGAAAGTTTGACTCCAGAGGCAACATCGTTAAACGCATCCACTCCATCGATTTAACGGGCCACAACAGCAGAGAAATCAAAACCAACACCAACGCCGAAATGCCTGCGTGGTCACCTGTGATTCGGTAAGGGGAGAGGGGGATTTAATTAGTAACTCCCCAGGTATGTAATCATTAAGCCGTTGCTTTTTGGATTGCTTGGAATATTGGATTGCCTTGTTTTCGGTTGGTGGAAATGAAGCCGCGGATTGTGCAAAAGTCTTGTGCGTCGTTGATGTTGCGGAAGC
>CAIYWZ010000149.1 GCA_903930075.1 uncultured Alphaproteobacteria bacterium
CCGGTCACTTCAAAATAGAAATTATAGATAACTTTTTAAACACCAGTGAAAAAATGACAATTATAACAAAGTGAGGATAATAAATATGACATCAAATTTTTCTAAATTCAAGACTCCTGTAAACGGAGAAAAAGTAAAAGAGTCTTTCAAAAAATTTAAATCAGAATATCCAGAGGATGATATGTTTTATTTCGATTGTGAAGAAGTAGTTGACAATTTTACTGATGCTCTTCATGCAGAAACCGATGAATGGGAACAGTATGATGGGGGGTGGCGATGTTTCGATAAAAATGATCTTCGAGGGATCTCTTACTTTATTGCGGATCGTTTTGAAATGCAGATCGATGAATATTATCGAGAAGCTTTAACTCCAGAAGATTTAGACGTGATCGAGCGTTTTTTGGACACACTTCCCGGAAAAGAAGAAGAAGCTTGGGATTGGTTTGAACCTTGGGCAATCGAACGGGGATGGATGAATCCACCACAACCAGGGAATCCTTATTATGATGTGCAAGTGGGTTTGAAAAAATAGCGGCCTCCACTCATCATTATTGGATCAAAGTAATACTTTGATCCAGATTGTATCCCATGGAGATGCATATCTATGGGGACGGATCTCGTTTTGTCTTCAGGGATATCGGGGTTTCTGGACAGCCAAAAATAGAAATTACAGATGCATTTTTTAATACATTTGAAAAAATGACAATTAAGTAAGGAGTAAATTATTATGACTATTTCAAATTTTTCTAAATTTAAAGTTTCTGTTGATGGAGAAAAAGTAAAAAAAGCTTTCAAAAAATTTAAAGAACAATATCCCAATGATGATATGTTTTATTTTGATTGCGAAAGTGTAATAGATAATTTTATCAATAGTATTGATAAAGAAACAGATGAAGGAACCTGCTATAATGGTGCTTGGCGATGTTTTGACAAAAATGACGCTAGAGGAATTCCTCATCTTATTGCCGATCGTTTTCAAATGCAAACAAGTGAAATAGAGCGAGAAGATTTAAGTCCAGAAGATTTAGACGTGATCGAGCGTTTTTTAGATACACCGCCCGGCAAAGAGGAAGAAGCCTGGGATTGGTTTGAACCTTGGGCAATCGCACGGGGATGGATGAATCCACCACAACCGGGAAATCCTTATTATGACGAACAGGTGGGTTTGAAAAAATGACCATTATATCCAAAATGAGGTGAAAAATGAATGTGAAATTACCAGAAATACATATCAAAAGATTTTCTCAATATAAAGCAGCGGTTAATGAAAATAAACTTAAAGATTCTTTTGAGAAATTTAAGGAAAATTTCCCTAATAATCAAGAATTTTATGCTGAATGTGCGCAACTCATAAATGAATATGACAATCTAATAGAAAAAGAGATTATCGAACAATATCAAATAAAAAATAGAAATGAAGTTTGTCTCCATTTTTCCGGTGACTATCCATATTGTTTTGATCGAGATGATCCAAGGGGAATTCCCTATTTTATTGCGGATCGTTTTGCTTGGCAGACGGACGAAGAAGAGCGGGAGGACTTAACATTAGAAGATTTAGATATTATTGAACGGTTTTTAAATACTCC
>CAIYWZ010000150.1 GCA_903930075.1 uncultured Alphaproteobacteria bacterium
CTGGTTTCAACCCCATTGACATACCACATGTTGTACTCGTTTTGAAGGGCGCATAGACCCAAGTTAGAGCAGAGCACTGGGTGGGCCACAGTCGATGCTGCAGTTGTGGATGCATAACCCATCTGAGGGTATGTGAGATTGGTTCCAAGGAATCCAGTGCCCATATTTGCTGTGTTGCTCTGTTTGACAATAGGGAGTTGAGTGTCACCATTCGATAGTTTGGAATAAGTCTGTGTGCGTGTAGTTGATGTTGACGTGATGACATTTCCACTCCCATCTGTCATGTAGTAGGAGACTGGGGAACAACTTGATAGACCTTTGTAGTGCTCATAATCCCTATCACATGAGTGAGGCAACACCTTCAACACCCCTGCCTCAAATGCAGATTGAAGTGATGTAACCTTGGACTAGGTCGGCATAATTGCTGTGGTCTTTAATTGTTTTAAATTTTCTTCCGCCAAGACCTTCTCTGATGCCTTCCCACAGTGATGGAGAAGTTGCGTCTGCGATAATATCAGAAGCTGCCCCTTCTTCATCATCTAAGTTTCCACCGGGCAGAGAAATGGTCATCTCGCCTTTACGGCTATGGTGAAACTCCTGGCAAGATGCGCATCCAGCTTCTTCTTGACGCAGATAAACAGAAGCAAAATTACGCGGAACAAAGCTTCCGCAGCCCAAAACCAAAGTATGGATGGAAGGATTTTGTAAAAGGAAATCCTGCGCGGCTATTTTTTGAGAATAGCTATAGTTTTGGGTTGTTGTAATATTTGTGCTTAAAAACCCAGTTGATTTCATGATTTGAAAAAGATCTTCTGCGCCTTCTAAGGGAGAGACCCCTGTTAACCCTAAAATGCCCTTATTGATGAAATTGCGCAAGGTTGACAAACGCCACGGTCCCAAAACAGGCAAAATATGTGCATTATAATTTTCGATTTCTCTATGCATTCTTTGGGAATTTTGCTCAACAAGCCCCTTGAAAATCTCTTTTTCATGTTCAGTTGTCAGGGTATTGCTGACCTGATCTATGATGTCTCTGGGGATGATAGCGTCATTCCTGAGGTTGTTTTCGTTTAAGATTCTTCGTGCCGGACCAAAATCACGTTGCCCACCAGAATCTTCTTGTGTTTTTAAATAAAGCGCGTTGACATATGAGAGTGAAAAATTTGCAGCTGGATCTGCTCGAAAAGCTCTTTCAAAAACCCGTTCACAGCTTCGTGCGGCGGGGCTTTTGTTGTCTAAAATTCGACCATACAGCTCATCTATTTTGTTTGTATCGATGGTATAATAGCCGTCATTTCCATTAAAGTCAAACACATGTCCAGATCCATACACGCCCTTGGTGATGAATATAAATGCAAAAAATAATTTTTTAAAGTTCATGAGTTTTTTCCTTATCTTGATTGTTATATATGATATATAGAGGCTTAAGTTAAAAAAATCAAGAGGTAAAATAAAAAAATATGAATTAAAGAATTATTTGGAAGTCTAGTATCGTGGTTTATGAATGAAAATGAAGGTAGAATAGAGTATTTATAGTGTTTCTATTGAAGAATAATATTTATGGGAATGTCTCTGCTTGAAATAAATAGTTTTCTCTCATGATTGAGATTGGGCTATTATCATTCATAGATAAATAAGCGGGGATGAATCAGTGTTTAAAATTCTATATGGTTTAATGATGACGTTAATCGGCTTAAAAGGAAGAAAGACGCCTGAAATAAGTACTAAATATATTGAAAGAAAAGAGTATGATGACGGATCAATGGGGCATTTTGAAAAACTCAATGATCAATATCATGGAATTTGGAAAATAACCTGGCCTAATGGACAATTACAATGGGAACAGTGTATGGATAGAGGA
>CAIYWZ010000151.1 GCA_903930075.1 uncultured Alphaproteobacteria bacterium
GGGCTTCAGTTGCAGGATTCGCAGGAGGTCTTGTCGGGGGGGCTAGCGTGAGCAAATTGGGTCCGCAGCTGATGTCAAAAATGACCGGAAAAGGCGGGATAGAAGCTATTTATCCTGGTGCGCGTGTTTTGGAAGTTGAGGCTGGGTTTTGGGCTCAATCTTGGTCTCCGCGTGGTTGGGCAGCAGAAAAACTGATGGGGAAAAATCTACATGATTATTTCCCAGGTATTGATCATTTTTCCACAACTGGTATTGCAACAAGTATGAAGAGCATGGGCCTACATTTAAAAAGTTATCAAAAGCCCAAAAATATTAACTCAAAAGTTGAGAAATATGTGGATGAAGTTGCAAATTTTCATGGAAATAAGTTCGCTGGATATGTAGTCCGTTCTGAGGATATTACAGGAAGAGCTTTAGACTTGGCTATACCTCACGCGGGCAATCCTGCTCAACAGGAAGCTATCAAAGCAGCAATAGATTATGCTACAACTAAAGGCGTTAAATTAAACATCACAATTTTAAAAGAAAGGAAAATATAATCATGAACAAAAAACTCATAGGTATATGGTTACGCAAAAATATTTTTTATCTTGAATCTTATTCCCAAACAACAGATGGGATATGGACAAGTACATATCGTACAGATGCTCATGTTGTTAAGATGGAAGATATCGACGATTTAGAAAAAACTTTGATTAAAGTTTTAGAAGAATCGCAAGTTGCTATTCGTCCGCTCCCACTTTCTGAGAGTGCTACGAATAGAAAAAAATTCTTAGCTTTTGTGAAAGCAAAATCAGAGAACGATCTGATGAAGACATCAAAGTCCATGTCAATCTATGTTCAAGGAGAGAAAGTTACTATTACTCCTGATAAATATAACGGAAAATCTTTGAAACCCGAATTGAATAAAGCGATTGAATCCAATCTAGATCCAAAGCAACTGGCTCAAGATGTATTAAAAGCTTTTGAAATTACAAACACTTAAGGAGTATTGAAAAAATGAATATGATTTTACTTACAGCAACACTTATCTTTATCACAGTTGGAGTGGGGTACCTTGCTTTTTATAAAAATACGGCAAAAACTGAAAATAAAAGAGATGAAGAACATGACAAAACAGTTGAGGAAGTGACGGTTGTTGAACCAGATCATCCCATCCCTTTTGGTTATAAAACGGTATGGCTTGCGATTAAAACGGAAGATACGCAGTTTGTTGCAGATGTTTTAAGACTCAAAAATTTAAAGGCAGAAAATTGGTCTGGGGGGTTAAATCAAGTTTATAAAAATCATGATCATGCGGTTTTTGTTGCCCCGCCCGTTGCAGGGTGGACTCTTGTCATTGGATTTCCGCTTGGATCATTTGGCCCAGAAGAAAGCGATATTAATGATAAATTTCTAAATTTTTTAACCTCGATTGGAAAAAAAATCCCTGATTTCTATTGTTTTGGGACACACCGGGTTTCTGATTATAATTCATGGGTGATCATAAAAGACGGCTCTATCGAACGTGCATACGGATCATGTGGCGCGGAAACGTGTGTCAATATTGGAGAAAAAACGACTGCCGAAATTGAATTAGGACTGAATTTCTTTGATGCTTCATCAAAAGAAGCTGAAGAAGATGAAAATTATTATGATAGAAAAGATCTTCGATTTCCTGATGAAGAAGATGTAATCAATATTTCGAGCAAATGGACTACTATCAATACGATGGAACTAGATCAATATCCAGCGAGTACAAGTTTAGGGATTCTGGGGGAAATGAAATGATGAGAAACATATGAATCTTGCCCTAGCCATCTCCGCCAATCCTCGAAAACGCCCACGTGATATAGCTGTCTCCAATAATCCTCTTGGATCAAAGTACTACTTTGATCCAGAGTGTTTGATCAGCCCGCTTAAAGTGCAGCACGATGGAAAGTCGGCCTTTGGGAACGAAAACACCACATTAGAAGGTGGGGCGCTTGATATCAACACAAATGAATTGGAGGATACAAGCACACGTGAAAACAGCGATTGGAGCTTTGGTA
>CAIYWZ010000152.1 GCA_903930075.1 uncultured Alphaproteobacteria bacterium
GATCTGGCAATTCTATCTTGTGTAACTCGTTTTCCAGGAAGCCCTATTTTTATCACACATTTACCCGTATTAAAAAGATTTACTTATATGGTTTGGGCTTTTACATTATCATATTCATTTATACTTACTTTAACGACTTTTAGTATTGTATACATCACAAATTCTTTAGGACATTGGGGATGGTGGACTATTTTAGTACCAGCAACAATTGCGTTTATATCTGGAATATATTATTTCGAAAATTTGGAAAAGAATTCCGTAGATTATCCGAAAAATAAAAAAATAAAGACATCAAACAAAATTAAAAAAACAAATCATCTCTCGATGTTCCAAGAAAAAATTTAGAAATATACGGGGACAAATAATGGGGATATTATCTTCTCTGACAAGCAAAGAAAAAGAATCAATTGGGATTTTGCAAGCAGGCACTTTTCTTGAATATTTTGATCTTTTTTTATATATTCACTTAGCAGCACTTATAGATGCTTGCTTTATTCCACCATCAGAAGATATTAACGGTAATATATTCTTTTCATCATTTGCATTTTGTGCAGTTTTCCTTTTTAGACCCTTAGGAGCCTTGATTTTTGGATGGATAGGGGATCATATGGGGCGCAAACCAACAATTGTGATGACAATGTTTTTGATGTCAATTTCGTGTCTTGGAATAGCCGCTCTCCCATCCTATGCGCAAGGAGGTATTCTTGTGGCATGGGTTTTTGTCGCACTTCGCGCAATTCAAGGGATTGCTTCTATGGCAGAGATCATAGGAGCTGAGGTTTATTTAACAGAAACTCTCAAGCCTCCCGTTCAATATCCAATAGTCGCTTTTATCGATGTATGCGCATCGATGGGAAGTTTTGTGGCACTTTTCATAATAACTCTTTTCACATTTTTTGGCATTGAGAAAATAAATCTTTTTTCATCCTTTGATATTGAAAGCTGGAGAATGGCTTTTTTCATGGGGTTTTGGATAGCCATCATTGGTTCTTTCGCGCGCACACGTTTAAGAGAAACCCCTAACTTTGTTGACATGAATTATCGCCTAAAAAAAGCACAAAATAGGGGCAATAAAGATGAGGTCGATCATATTAAAAAACTCTCAGATCAAGGACCTGTGATTGAAAAATGGGACAGAATCAAATCTCTTATAATTTACAGCGCCCTTTTGTGCGCAGGGCCAACATGTATCTATTTTGTTTATGTCTATTCATCAAAATTTTTAAGCACCCGCTTTGGGTTGAGCTTTATAGACATCATCCATCAAAATTTATTCGTCTCTTTCATACAAGTGATCGTTTTATCTATATATTCCTATGTGAGTTATTGGGTTTATCCAATGAAAATTCTAAGATTAAAAATTGTCGTTTTTTCTATAATTATTGTCATTTGCCCGTTTTGGCTAGATGTCATGCAAAGCCCTTGGGAATTTTTTATCTTACAATGTTTGATTATAACTTTCGGCCCCAATGTCTCTCCTGCGATGCCTATTTTTCTATCTAAATTCCCCATATTGCATAGATTTAGTTATGGAATGTGGACGTATGCTTGGTCAAGAGCTTTTATTTATACGGCGCTTGCTTTTGGAGTTTTTTATCTGGATCTTTGGATCGGATACAAAGGGTGGTGGTTTATTTTTATTCCAGCCACCGCAGCCTTTGCAATAGGAATATGGTATTTTGAGACAATGAAATCAATGCCCAAGATCCCTCCTGAAAATATTGCTATTTTAGAACCATCATGATATAAAAGAATCATCAATAAACAAATAGAGGTGATGATGTCTGAATTGAATGGGCTAAGTTTTGAAGAAGCTTTAAGAGAGCTCGAAAGTGTTGTGAAATCTTTAGAGGACGGTCAAGGAAGCTTGGATAATGCAATTGTGGCCTATGAAAAGGGCATCAAACTTAAAGCATTTTGTGAGGAAAAGCTCGCTGCTGCAAAACTGCGCATTGAGCAAATCACAGCAAAACCCGATGGATCCATTTCCACTTCTGAATTTTTAAGCTAAATGTCTGCGTTCTTATGCAGGCTCTTTGTCCAAGATGAACTCAAAAGCGGTTTAGACATTCTTTTGAAAAAAGAGGATGCTCATTATCTTAAAAATGTATTGCGGGCAGAAACTGGTCAGGATTTAAGGCTTTTTAATGGGAAATATGGCGAATTTTCCGGGGAAGTTTTGGAGATTTCAAAAAATTCCTGCGTGATTCATGTAAAATCCCTATTGCGGCCTCAAGCCTCCCCTCCCCCCATCACTCTTTATTTTGCCCCTTTGCGCCAAAACCGCATGGATACATTAATTGAAAAAACCGTCGAACTTGGACTTTTAGAATTCCGCCCTATTTTGACTGACTTCACACAAGTTCGCAAAATCAATATAGAGCGCATCCAGGTCCAAATCAAAGAAGCCAGTGAACAATCCGAACAACTCCATGTTGCCAAAATTTCTGACCCCGTAAAATTTGACCACGTTTTAAAACAAAAAAATTTATGGATATGCGATGAAAGCCGAACCGGAAATCATATTTTAAATATGAATCCTCCAGAAGAAATTCACCTCGTCATCGGCCCAGAAGGCGGCTTCTCATCACGGGAAAAAGAACTGATGAAAAATCACACGAAAGTCAGCCTTGGCCACTCCATCCTTCGAGCCGAAACTGCCGCCATCTGCGCCATAGGATTTACAAATTATTTGCTGACAAAATCATGACAAATCTTAAAGATGAAAAAGGACCGTTTGATATTATTGGCGATGTGCACGGCTGTTTTGATGAACTGTGTGAACTGCTAAAAAAACTAGGGCATGAAAATCATGGAAAATTCCATCCAGAAGGCCGAAAACTTCTCTTCTTAGGTGATTTAGTGGACCGCGGCCCCAAAACTCCCGACGTTCTTCGTTTGGTCATGGGCATCGTAAAAGAAGGAAAAGGCTTTTGCGTTAGAGGAAATCACGATGATAAACTCCGGCGAAAATTGCAAGGGCGTGATGTGAAAATCGCCCATGGATTAGATGAATCATTAAAACAGCTAGACCCGGGATCTCAAGAATTTAAAGAAGAAATTATTGACTTTTTAGATAAACTCGCCTATTATTATGAGTTAGATGATGGAAAATTGGTTATTGCCCATGCAGGGATCAAAGAAAAAGACATTGGTCACGATTCCCCCAGAGTGCGCGCATTTTGTATGTATGGTGAGACAACCGGAAAATTAGACGAATCAGGCCTCCCCATACGCTACCCTTGGGCAGATGAATATTCAGGTCTTGCCCTAATTGCATACGGCCACACCCCAGTTGGAAAGATAAAGTGGGTAAACAATACGATCAATATTGATACAGGCTGTGTTTTTGGTGGAAAATTAACCGCTTTGCGTTATCCAGAGAAAACGTTTGTGGAAGTTAAATCCTTCAAGACCTATTGTTTGCCGCTTAAACCTTTTGAACATGATTATAAATCGGAGTTCTAGTAAAAATGTATAATACAATTAAAATCTTTTTTGAAAATTTAAGAGAACATCTGTCTTTTTGGAATCATCCTAAAGTAGAAAGATCATTAACCGAAACATCTACTGATGACTTAGAAACTATTGATAAAGTTGCTGATGATCTAAAAAATATGATTCACGATGTTTTTTCTAACAATGAGCTCATCGCGATAAAAGCAGCAAC
>CAIYWZ010000153.1 GCA_903930075.1 uncultured Alphaproteobacteria bacterium
ATCTATGCTTCCAAGATTACAAATAATGTAATTATAAATACATAATGCATCTATTTTTAGGTGGGAGCAAGAAAAAAGTTTGATTTATTGTGTCAGCATGTACGTATAATTACTCATAATGTAATTATAGCCACATAATAACCTCAAAAATGCGTGCAACCGTCTGTAACTTGCTATCGAAATCTACTAAAATCGCAGTCGTTGAAGTTGACATTCCCCACCCAGTTTGGAGGGGGTTATTTTAAAGGATGCCAACCTCCGCTTATTCCCATCAAAAAGGCTCCGCGCCTTCTTCAAGAATCTCTAAATATTTCCGGTATATATAAGTCTTATCGCGTTTTTTACCGCTGTTTTCTTCCAATATCCCCATCAAGGTCATCTGATTGAGTGCGCTTCTGGCTGTAGGGGCGGTCATGTTGAGTTCTTTAGAAAGCAGCGGAACCGTCACCTGAGGTAAGCGTTTCATGTATTCAAGAATTTTCTGGCATGAAAATCTGGCTCTTCCAAGACGATCTATTGTTTTTAAATCTTGTTCGAACAGATCATTGATTTGTCCTGCTGTTTTGATGGCTTGATTTGCAGATGCATAAACGCCCTCGAGAAAAAACTCTAGCCATGTTTCCCAGGTCCCATGGGTGCGCACTTCCTGTAATAGCTCATAATAGGTGTGACGATGTTGTTTCAGGTAAAGGCTCAAATACAAAACAGGTGCGTCTAACATCCCATTTGCACACAAAAGCAGCGTAATCAGCAATCGTCCCATCCGGCCATTGCCATCTAAAAAGGGATGTATCGTTTCAAATTGAACATGGGCCAGGCCCGCTTTAATTAGAACTGGCAGACTTTCGTCATGGAGAAAATGTTCAAAATCACTCAAAACTTCATCCAAATATTCCACAGGAGGCGGCACAAACAGAGCATTTCCGGGCCGTGTTCCCCCAATCCAGTTTTGTGATCGCCGAAACTGGCCTGGAAGTTTGCCAGAGCCCCTTCCCCCCATCAGCAAGACGGCGTGTATTTCCTTTAAAAGGCGCAAGGATAGGGGGAAATCTTCTTTTAACCGCTGTAATCCATGGGTGATGGCCTTCACATAATTCGAGACTTCTTCCACATCTTCAAGGGAAACCTCTGGTTTTTGGTGGTGCTCAAACAGCATCAGATCCGAAAATGAGCTCTGCGTCCCTTCAATTTGACTCGAAAGCAAGGCTTCTTTACGCACATACATGTAAATAAAAAGCGCCGTGTTGGGGATTGTTGTATGAATGCCATTTAACTGCGCCAAGGCCAAAGTTGCCTTTTCGAGCTTAGGATAAAGTCTGGTCATGTCTATAACAGGCTCTGGCGGAAGTTTTGGCGGCACATAGGCCCGATAAGACTCCCCTGTGATTTTATGAGTAATATACACGCCGATTCTTGGATTCATGATCTATCTTTTCTTAACTGTTATGCTTTAAGAAAAGATAATCACTTATCTTTTCTTAAGTCAAGATGAAAAGAAAAGATAAGCCCCGTTTATATCTTTAAACACCACCTTCGTTTCCTTCCAAAAAGTCCGTCATATCAATGATGCGGTAAAAGTAAGCGCTGGTGATGGCTTCATCTGACACGCCGCTCAAATGAAACAGCACGGGCACACGGGCAAAGCCTTTGGGGGACTTGAGTCTGGATATTTTCTCTTGCATTTGATGGATAATGTCGCTACTCACCTCACGTTTTTTGAACTTAAATTCGCATACAAACAGGCTATTTGTTTTGGTTTGTATTAAGTAATCAATCTGGCATCCTTTTTGCGTGGTGGTTTTGGTTTGTCGGTAGGGACCACTGCGCACGATGTCCACAGGATGAATGCCCAGGGTTTTCACGAGCAATGCGCGATTTTGCAGGAGGAGTGTTTCAAGCTGCAAACCCATATGGGTATCAAATACCGGCATCGTTGAAAGGGGCACGTTCTCAAACTCACCTTCTAAAATAGCAGGCAGATTCGGGGTGATCATTTTGAGATAAAACCGCATATAAGGATCGCAAATCCTATATAGACTTTGCTTTAAGGGCATGGCTGTTTTAAAGGACCATAAAGATTGTTTGGCAACAAAACCTGCAACGATCAGGTGTTCCATCATTTGGCTTAATGTGCCACTGTGGGCAAATTCAATGCTGTCACGAATTTCGAGCAGAGTCCTGGCCCCATCTTTGAGCACGTCTAAAATTTTCTTATAAGTCGCTCCTTTGCCATTGAATAAATCGTGAAAAATACGATTGAATTCACCCACCAATAATCCAGTTTTTTCAAAAGCCAGTTGTTTGATATTTTCATCCACCGTGATCGACGGATTCAATTGCTCTAGGTACCACGGAATGCCACCTGTGATACTCAATATCTTGTAGGTATCGTAGGGAGAGATATTCATGCCTAATACCCTTAAAAACTGGGCGCTTTCAGGGATAGATAAGGGGTCAAGACTCAGTATAAGATTGATTCTGCCAAAAAATGCTGTACTTTTTAAAATATTTTCCTCAATCCAGGTGGAGACAGAACCGCAAAACACAAGGACCATATGCATGGTTTGCTTATCCCACCAGGCTTTGAGTTTGGGGATAAATGTGGTGTCTTTTGACCCCATCCAGGAAATTTCATCAAACAGGATGATGTCACCAGGCTTTATATGCAGACTCAAATGCTCAAAGGCATCGCTCCAATCCTGGAAGGTAAGGAAAGGGGTTTTGAGCATCAAGGCTAATTCCCGGGCAAAATGATCCCTTTGCCCTTGCGCGGATACGCCATTTTCAGGGGCGAGCCCTGCAAAACTCCAAAACTTCTGATCCCCTATTTTTTGAGCAAATTCCAATATAAGCCTGCTTTTCCCAACCCGTCTGCGTCCCTTGACGACAACAAGGCCGGGCATTTTCTTTTGATATAGGGCCGTAAGGCGCTCTAATTGGGTTTTACGGCCAATAAATACAGAATTCGACATGAAGATCCTTTTTCTTTGCTCATTATGTATAAAAGTATATCTTGAGCATAAAATAAAGTCAATCAAAATGCTGGGGTGGTGGCGCGAGCAGGATCATTTTTCTCTTGAACAGATCGTTTTTCTTGTGTATAAAGAATGAAATTTGAAGATAAATAGAAGGAAAAAATCATGAATTATTTTAAAATCGCCGTGCTGTATAGCTTGTCGTTTTCTGCATTAAACGCCAGTGAAATGGAATTTCTTTTCCAAGATTTCAAGCAAAAAGAGGCGACATTTGGCAATTTTATTCAAATGAACGCGCATTTTGATGCCATAACCCCACAATTGCTCTCATATTTTAATGGGGATCTTGAAAAAGTATTTGATGTTTACTTGGATAAAATTGATTTTGAAGAAAAAGTGATTTCTGCGTTAACAGATGAAAGACTCAAAATCTCTATGGAGAAGAAAAAGATTAAAACCCAACTGGACATGATGAAGATTTTACGCGATGCTCTTAAAAATGATCCATTTGAGTCATCGGCTCCTGTATTTCAAAAAGTGATTTCTTTAACAGAAAATGGACAGCTTGCCCTTGAAGACGGGGTTTATCACAGGATTTATCTTCTTGGTCTTTTCAATGTGGTTGCATCCCAAAATCATGATCTTTTAGAGTCTATCTATGGGCTTCTCACTGGGAAAGAGTATGGATACACCTTTCATGAAAAGGTTTTATACTTGATTGGTTATATTGATCACAAAGTCAAAAAACCCGACCTTGCGAGTCTTCATTTTTCCCTGTGGTTGACAAAAGCCTGTGGATTAAACCAGGATATTTTTGAAAAAACACAAGACTTCATGGAAGAAAAGGTTTTAAGCTTGAGTAGGGAAGACGGTAAGCTTTTTGAAGAATCAATTGTTTCTTTAAGACAGCTTCTTTTTCCCAAATTGCCGGGTGTTTTAAAGGCTCTAGAAAGCTATGAGGAGAAGGCCCAGAAGGTTGTGACGGATCTTTTTCAATCCATAAACAGCGCGCTCGAAAATGCAAAGAAAATAGATGATCCAGAAACCCTCTGGGAGGAGTGTGATGTGATCATCGCAACGCTTTCTTCCTACCCCTTAGAAGGTCTGCAAAAAGCCAAAATGACCCGTAAAATAGAGCTTGTCCACAACCAGCGTATGGAGGCGCTGATCCACACAGCCTTTCATGCTTTTTTTAAAGATAAAGATGATGAAAGGGCAGAGAAATTTTATGATTTTATTTTTGAGAAGGTGCAAGAAAAAGGATTCGATTTTCCTTGTAAAACCACAGCCTCTTCCGGGTATGTTGCTTTGTTCTTTCATGCTGGGGGAGAGAAGGAAAAGGCGCTCAAATGGGCCGATTATATTTTAAAAAACATTGATACCACAGGGGAAAAACTTCTTCCTGGGGAATTATTACCCGTGACTGCCCTTCATTATCTCTATACGTGGATGGGCGACAAGGATGGGCTTAAAAAAATCAAACCTTTTTATGACAAAGTTTTATCTTCAAATTTCAAAGGATTTCCAAAAATTATTGAAAATTTTAAGAACCGCATGGATGAGTTTACAAAAAAGTGTCAGTTTGAAAATGTTCAAAGAAGAGAAATGGCGGGGCTTTCTTTAAATGCGCTGAATCCATTTACGGAGCGGGACTATGAGCTTGCCAAAGAACAGTATACACTTTTATATAACAAACTTTTTTCGGTATCTTTTGAGGAAATGAACAGACCCTATCAAGAGACTTTGCTCAGGGACCAGCATATGGCTTTTTTCTTTTATGCCGCGGGCGACATAGAAAAGATGAATATGTATACACGCACTCTGCTGAGCCTTGTCAGCGAAAAAAAGGGAGCCTTTTCCAGCTCTGAAATCAACGCGATTGCGTCTACTGTGGCTCTTTATGAGTGGATGGGAAATTTGGAGGGAAGAAGCAGTTTCGACGCTGCTTATGAAAAAGCCAAAGAGCAAAATCCAAAACTCACCCAAGAATCAGTTGAATTGGCGGGAAATTCTAACAATATGTTTGTGGATGCAAAAGCGTATTTTGACGACATAAAACGCAAAGAAGAATGTGCAAAAGCCGAGCAAGAGATGCTGCAAGAGCAGCTCCTCAAACAAGAACTGGAAGAAAAGCAAGAGCTCGAGCGCAAAAAGAAAGAAAAAATAAAGCTCGAGCAAGAGAAGAAACGCAGCGCAGCGCAGGAGCGTAAGCGCAAAGAGGAAGAAGCTCTGGAGAAACAGCAAGAAGAAAAGTCTAAAAAGGAAGAAGAGCAACGCCTGGCCCAGGAGAAAAAACTTGCAAAATTAAAAGAAAATCAGGAAGAGGAAAAGCTCAAAAAACAAAAAGAGCTCGAGAAATTAGCGCAGAAATCAGCGAAAAAAGCTCAGAAGAAAGCCCTTAAAAAGAAGGCAGAAGAAGAGGTCATTTTCCAAGCCGTTTCCCAAACTCTTTCAGAAGTTGTTTCTAGGGTTGTGTCCACGGAAAATTACCATAAAACTTTTTCAAAAACAGATTCTTTAGAAACCTCTTTGGAAAGCTCTTTTAATCTGCGCGATGAAGAAACGTCACGCGACGACGACGACGACGACGACGGCAGCACTATAGGAGATCTATCTTTAGACACCTCCTTGTCCGATTTAACATTCAAGAAAACAGCTTCTGCTGCGCAAACAATATTGCCGGTGATTACCTACCAGATACAAAAGATCATGGCGCCATTTCCCACACCCATACTGCTTCCAACAACAACCCCACTGGACATCAGGGAACAGCCCATTATTTGGAACTCTGGGGTCCAGGGGATTATACGAGCGAATATTTTCTATCCGCTCTATATTCAGATAGGTGTGATCGGAATTATAGTCGGGACGCACGATGGCTACTACGGAAATTATTTCCAGCCCGTATTTTTGAAACAACCCCTTTACGGATTCTAGTTTTGAGAATAAAATAATTCCGTTGACTGTTTTAATGAAAGTTTGGCATAAAAAAGAAGTAAAACTAAAACACATAGAAAGGTGTAATTAAAAATGAATATATTTAATTTTAAAAATTTAATCCTTGCAGGACTCGTGATTTCAACGCATAAGGTGCAACTTTATGCAAGTGCATTAGAAGAAATGATTCAAAACACAAATGTGCACCATCTCGTGGGAGAAGCTTTGCTGGAAGACTTGCGGGAGAATTTGGGTGAATTTACGCCTCTTGTTCCAGAGCACACGGCCTTTGGAGAAGGGGTGCGCTGCCCTGAGATCTATGGGGATAACCCCGTGCGGGATGCTTTGAAAAAAGGGGAGGAGATCACCGATTACGAAAAAAAAGCAAAAGCAAATTATATCGTCGCAAAAGTTGTTTTGGACAATGCCTGGGCTGCGGGGAAAGATCCAAAGAATTCCTGGGCAGATCCAGAAAATATATTTGATATCCCGCAGCAACTTCAAGCAGGAAGGGTCAGGCCTGATGTAAAACGGTTCCCCTACTCTGAAAAAGATGGTATTCCTCAAAACCCTTTGGGGAAAACAGGATTCACCGGACGGGGCGAGCTGGGCTTATGGGGCCCAAATCCGGCTGCGGACCCGGTTGTGTTTCGCGTAAACCAGGGTCAGCTACAGGTTCTTTTGGTCGAGCGCAGTGATGCTGAAGGCGAATTTGCCATTCCAGGGGGCATGGTTGATCCCGCCGATTCCACAGTGAGCGTTGCCGCTCTAAGGGAGCTGCGTGAAGAAACGGGCTTAGAAGCGGTTAAAGAAAAAATGCTGTTTCTAGGGGATGTATACTCCGGTCACGCCGATGATCCAAGGGACACGGACAATGCCTGGATGGTGACCACAGTTTATGCATGGCTTTTAACCGCGGATATCGAGGAAGGAAAGATTGAATCATCGGACGAGGTGATCAGCAAAAAATGGCAAAATGTCATGCCGATCTTATCTGGAAAACTCAAACTCTGGGAAGGTCACGAAGATTTTGTCCGCGGCGCTGTTCATACGTTATTACAATACGACGTTAAATAAGGGATCTTTCCCATATTTTCTAACATTCAAAGGCCGCCGTTAAAAGCGGCTTTTTTTATTTCTCCTCTTACCACCCATTAGCTCGTCCCCCCCCACTCGTCACCTTAAAACCTTGCAAAAGTGACGGTGGGGGTGGGGGCGTTTGTGAAGGGGGAAGAAGGGGCGGGTGGTAAGGTATGAGAAAAGGGTATACTTTAGTGAACAATTGAGTTCATTTTCCTCTTGATTTTTCAATATCCACTATGGTATAGACCTAGAATATCAATGATAAAAACGAAAAGGAATTTGAATATGAAGAAAGTACTCATGAGCCTTTTAGCCTCTGTGGCAATAGAAAATACACCTGTGATAGCAAGTGGGAATTTAAATGAACTTCCAGGGGAATCAGAAGACAAGCCGGTGACTATTAACACCTTCTGGAAGCGATTAGATCATCCGCTTATCTTGGAATCCGGCTCTTATTTAACGCTTAAAGAGATCATTAATCTTAGGCGAAACGTTTTTTGGCTGTGATTATGGTGCATTATTATTAGGAAAACATAAGTGAACCAAACATTTTAAATGCAATTGATTGTATTCAAGAAATATTCAATCTGCAGTCCAGTAGATAACATGAGGATTATTCATCCCACCCAAAAAAATACCCAGAATATAAACTCTGGGTATTTTATTTTGTGATGGTGATTTATTTCTCAGATGCTTTTTGCATTGCAGCCCCGAGGATATCTCCAAGGCTGGCTCCGGAATCTGTGGATCCGAAGTCCTTCATGGCTTGTTTTTCTTCATCAATTTCCCGTGCTTTGATCGAGAGATTCACTTTTCTTGAGCCTTTTTCTGCGCCCAAGACCTTCGCATCGATCTTCTCGCCCACGGCAAAACGATCTGTGCGTTGTTCGAATCTGTCTCTTGCAAGGTCCATTTTCTTGATGAATCCTGGAACGCCGCCGGCAATATCCACTTCCAAACCATTTTCTGTGATGGCGGAAATTGTGCAGGTGACAACTTCACCTTTTTTGGCCACATCGCCTGCTGATTTCATCGGGTCTGCGGACAAATGCTTGACGGAGAGGTTGACGCGTTCTTTTTCCACATCAATGTCTCTGACTTTTGCCTTGATCACATCGCCTTTTTTGTAGGTAGCAATGGTTTCTTCCACGGGTTTATCCCAGGAAAGATCGTTGATATGAATCATCCCGTCAATGCCTTCGCCAATGGAGACGAAAATACCAAATTCTGTGATGGAGCGCACTTCGCCTTCAATGTCTGAATTCAAAGGATGTTCCTTTTGGAATTTCTCCCATGGATTATCCACACATTGTTTCAGGCCTAAGGAAATGCGGCGCTTTGCCACATCCACATCCAAAATGGTGATCTCGACTTCTTCGCCAACGGTGACCAAGCGGGAAGGGTGAATATTTTTCTTTGTCCAGCTCATCTCTGAAACGTGGATCAGGCCTTCGATGCTTCCACCAAGGTCCACAAATGCACCGTAATCGGTTACATTGGAGACTTTACCCTTGATTTTTGATCCCACAACAAAACGAGATTCTGTCTGCGTCCAAGGATCTGCTTCCATTTGCTTTAGACCCAAAGAAATACGATTTGTTTCTTTGTTGAAACGAATGATTTGGGTTTGGATGGTTTGACCCAATTGAATCACTTCAGATGGGTGATTCACGCGCTTCCAGGAAAGATCGGTCACATGGAGCAATCCGTCAATGCCGCCAAGGTCAATGAATGCACCGTAATCTGTGATATTTTTTACAATACCTTCAACAATTTGGCCTTCTGTCAGCGTTGCCACAAAATCTTGGCGGGCGCCGGCATCGGCTTCTTCCATGATCGCTCTTCTCGAGACCACAAGATTCCCACGGGGGCGGTCCATTTTCAAAATCGCAAAGGGCTGCGTCACGCCAATCAACGTGTTCAAATCTCTGATCGGGCGAACATCCACCTGGCTTCCGGGCAAGAACGCAACCGTTCCCTTAAGGTCCACGGTAAATCCACCTTTCACACGGCCAAAAATAGTCCCTGTGACGCGTTCGTTTGCCTTCCAGAGGGCTTCAAGTTCAAACCAAACGGCTTCTTTACGGGCCTTCTCGCGGCTTAACACCACTTCGCCGTGACGATCTTCCATGCGTTCTACGTAGACATCAACGATATCTCCGATCTTTACTTCCGCAGAATCTCCTGAAGGGTTAAACTCACGTAAAGCAACGCGTCCTTCGGATTTGAGCCCCACATCCAGCACCGCGTGCTCTTTGTCAATGGCAATAATACGTCCTTTAACGACGGTTCCTTCGATCTTTTTTTCGCTCGATAAAGAGGCGTCTAAAAGGGCCGCGAAGTCTTCTTCTGGTAATAATTTTTCTATAGCTGTCATTTTTATAATAAACCTTTCCAACAAACCTTATTCAAGGGTTTGCGTAACATCGAATCGTGATATTTCCTAAAAGCGGAAAACCAACTCTTGTTACATATCACTTTTTTGGATTATATGCAAGTTTTTTTCTATTCATGTAGGCGCAAAAAAGTAAAGTCGGATTTGTGCAAAAAATAAAAGTCGGATTTGGGGTAAAAGCAAGGTCCTGTTATTTATCCCAAAACCTGTTAATTTATAAGTTGGAAAAACATAAATTACGGAGATTTTTATGAAGCATATGAAGCAATCA
>CAIYWZ010000154.1 GCA_903930075.1 uncultured Alphaproteobacteria bacterium
GCATAGAACTTTGCCTAGCATTTCCCAGAAAGGTTGTGTATAATAAAGTTTGTGATTGTTTATAAATATAAAGGATTTTTAAGAAATGGCTGCTTCAGTAAATAAGGTAACTTTGGTTGGAAATTTGGGGAAAGACCCTGAAATTCGGTATCTCAATGATGGATCAAAAATAGCAAATTTAGCCCTTGCAACATCAGAAAATTGGTCTGATAAGGCAACAGGTGAACGTAAAGAAAAAACAGAATGGCATAGAGTTGTGATTTTTAATGATAAACTTGCCGAAGTGTGTGAGAAATACCTCAAAAAAGGCGCGAAAGTTTATCTTGAAGGGCAGCTTCAAACCCGTAAATGGACAGACCAGTCAGGGATTGAGAAGTACACGACAGAAGTTGTTTTATCAAAATATAAAGGTGAGCTCACCATGCTTGATTCTAAAGGAGCATCCGCTTCTGATGATCATTCTTCTTACCCCACGCCCCCAGAAGAAAATTTCCCTGCCCAAAAAGTTATGGATGACGACGTCCCTTTTTAAATCATAATACCAGTTCAAGGAGCTTAAAATAAATGAAAGAATCCTCACAGCAAAGTGATGTTATCCATGTGGCACTTGAAGATGAGATGAAACGCTCTTATCTTGATTATGCAATGAGCGTGATCGTCTCCCGGGCCATTCCCGATGTCAGGGATGGGTTAAAGCCCGTTCACCGGCGTATTCTTTATGCGATGTATGAGGCGGGGTATGATTATAACAAGCCCTTTCGTAAATCTGCCAGAGTCGTTGGAGAAGTCATGGGTAAATATCACCCCCATGGAAATATGGCGATTTATGAAGCGATGGTGCGTATGGTTCAAACCTTTTCCATGCGGTTGCCCCTTGTGGATGGTCAAGGAAACTTTGGTTCTATGGACGGAGATCCTGCAGCGGCCGAGCGTTATACAGAAGCGCGCTTAGCAAAATCTGGCCATTCGCTCCTTGAAGATATTGATAAAGAAACGGTTGATTTTGAGCCAAACTACGATGAAAGCTTGCTGCAACCAAAAGTCTTGCCCGCCAGATTCCCCAATCTTTTGGTCAATGGTTCAGGGGGAATTGCCGTGGGTATGGCCACCAATATTCCACCCCATAACCTGAAAGAAGTCATTGATGGATGTTGCGCATATATTGAAAACCCGGATGTTTCCACAGAAGATCTGATGCAATACATTCCAGGTCCTGATTTTCCAACCGGAGGTCTGATTATTGGACGCTCTGGAATCTTGGAGGCTTACCGCACAGGCAGAGGATCCGTGATGATGCGCGCAAAGTCTCATATTGAAGAAATTCGAAAAGACAGATCAGCGATCATTTTTACCGAAATTCCCTATCAAGTGAATAAAGCAAGACTTGCCGAACGCATCGCCGAGCTCGTGAAAGAAAAGATTATTGAAGGCATTTCAGAATACCGGGATGAATCAGACCGTGACGGCGTGCGCGTTGTCATTGAACTTAAAAGAGATGCCGTGGCCGATGTTGTGCTCAATCAACTTTATAAGTTTACACCGCTTCAAACAAGTTTTGGCGTGAATACTTTGGCCCTTCATGGCGGCGTCCCCCTTCAACTCACACTACGAGATATCATCAAAGCATTCGTTGAATTTAGGGAAGAAGTCGTTACAAAAAGACTTAAATTTGAACTCAAAAAAGCAAGGGAGCGCGCGCATCTTTTGGTGGGCCTTGCCATTGCTGTTTTGAACTTAGATGAAGTGATTGCAATTATTAAAGCCGCGCCCAATCCACAAACAGCTAAAGATCAATTGATGAACAAAGGATGGCGATCCATTGAAATCAAGGCGTATTTAGAGCTGATTGATGATCCAAGAGGCAAAATTGTAGATGATCTTTATTATTTCTCCGAAGAACAGGCCAAAGCGATTTTGGATTTAAGATTACACCGTTTAACAGGCCTTGAAAGAGACAAAATTCAAGCAGACCTTGATGCTTTGGCAAAAGTCATTGAAGATCTCTTAGTCTTGCTCGCCTCAAAAGAGTTGCTCATGGCCTTGGTGAAAAAAGAGCTTGTGGAAGTATCCGCGGCATTTTCAAATCCAAGACGCACAGAAATCCAAGATGCCGAATTTGAGTCTGACATGGAGTCTCTGATTCAAAGGGAAGAAATGGTTGTCACCGTTAGCCATAGCGGTTATATCAAACGCGTCCCCTTACACGCTTTCCGGGCACAGCGCCGGGGTGGTAAAGGCAAATCTGGCATGGCAACACGGGACGAAGATGTGGTCTCAGACGTATTTGTGGCCAACACTCACACGCCTATTTTGTTCTTCTCAACATTGGGTCAAGTCTATGAACTTAAAGTTTACAAATTGCCCCTTGCAAGTTTGCAATCAAGAGGAAAAGCTTTGGTGAACCTTTTGCCCCTTGCCCAAGGAGAAAAGATTGCAACGATTATGCCACTTCCAAGTGAAGAAGAAACAGACGGCATACACATGATGTTTGCAACCTCTTTTGGAAATGTCCGCCGAAATGCGATTTCTGACTTCTTAAAAATCAGAGGAAATGGTAAAAAAGCCATTCGTTTGGATGAGGGTGAAGAGCTCATTGCCGTGAAAGTTTGCAGAGAAAAGAATGATGTCTTTATTGCAACCCATCAAGGCCAGGCCATTCGTTTCCCCGTTGACGCCATTCGTGTGTTCGTGGGACGTGATTCTAATGGCGTGCGCGGAATTAAGCTGGCACAAGATGATTATGTTGTATCTATGGCGATTTTGAATCAAATCGAATTTACCATCGATGAACGGGAAGCCTATCTTAAAGGCCCGGAAGCAGCCCTTGAAATTCTTTCTCCGGAACGTTTTGAAGAAATGAAAAACAATGAAGAATACATTCTAACCGTCACAGAAAAAGGCTTAGGAAAGCTGACCTCCGCCTATGAACACCGTGTGATTGGAAGGGGAGGATCGGGCGTTAAAAACCTTTTGCTCACCGATAAAAACGGCCCTGTGGTGGCTTCATTCCCGGCAACGCTCGATGATCAAATCATGCTGGTGACCGATGCTGGCAAGATTATTCGCGTTCCCGTACAAGGCATTCGCATTTGCGGACGGCAAAGTCAAGGCGTGATGCTCTTTAGAGTCAGCGATGATGAAAAAGTCACCTCAGTTGCGTATCTGAAGGAAGATCAACTTGGATCAGATGATGAAGAAGAACCAGGTGAAGGCATTGAAACAGTTGTGGAAGAAGTGGTGGAATAACACCCTTTCTTTTCTTTTCCCTCCATTGTGTTTGTCTTGCAAGAAGCATGTGCACAACTGGGGGGATTTTTGCGCCCCTTGCTGGAGTGAGCTTGTTTATGTCACCGAACCTTTTTGCAAGCAATGCGGAAGGGTCTTTGAATTCAAAATCGAAGATGACTTCGTTTGCCCCAAATGCATCCAGGATCAACCCCCTTACGACATTGTCCGCGCCGTTTTCATCTACAATGATATTTCTAAAAAAATTATCCTCAAACTCAAAAATCATGATTCCACCTACCTTGCCAAATATATGGGCAGATATATGAGTTCAAATTTCCATGAACTCCTTGAAAAAGCAGACATCATTGCCCCCATTCCCTTACATTGGAGGCGCCTTTTAAAAAGAAAATTCAACCAATCGGCCCTGATGATCCAGCATTTGGAAGGGTTTAGAGAGAAAAAGATCTATGATCTCATGCAACGCCACAAAAACACCCCCATACAAGGCACGTTAGACGAGGCCAGCCGCATCAAAAACGTAAAATCCGCATTCAAACTGAGCCCCCAATACAACGTCAAAGGAAAAATCGTTTTACTCATCGATGATGTCTTTACAACCGGCGCAACAGTTGGTGCATGCGCAAAAGTCTTAAAAAGAAAAGGTGCCAAAGAAGTCTGGTGTTTATCTTTTGCAAGAGCAGACGGAAAATTTAAGGATTAATGGGAAAGATTGGTCGGGGAGAGAGGATTTGAACCTCCGGCATCCTGCTCCCAAAGCAGGCGCGCTACCAGGCTGCGCTACACCCCGACTGAAAAATATTATCTCTTATTACATATTTTTCAAAAAAAAGCAAACTAAATTTTGAAGCTACATGCCAAAAAGTCATCGGACATGGGTGTCTTCACAGGATTTATCTCAAAAACAACTGATCCAGGTCCGTAAAATTCAACGCCCATCCGCCTTCCACGTCCTGTGTGGGCCCCGTATAGACGACAAATTTATCCGCCTCCTTCAGATCTTTATGTTTTTGCATATTGTCAAACCAATGGGGATCAAATTTATCTGACGCCTTAATTTCGATGGCTTTAAGCTTTATCATTCCTTCGATGATCATATCGACTTCGTAGCCACCTTCGCCTTTAACGTTCCAAAAGCAAGCAGGATCCCTGTATCTTCCCCCAATGAAGTTCTTTTTCCACATTTCTGAAAAAATAAGATTTTCAAAAAGTTTTCCTTTAAAATCTGGGTTGATTTGAATGTGCTCGGCCGATTGCGCTCCCATCAAATCTGCGCAAAGGCCGGTGTCGTAAAAATAGAGTTTGTCTTTGTTGGCAAATTTGGCAATGGCGCTTTTATAGTAAGGCGGGGCAAAAAAGATAATGTAGCTGGAATATAAAACGGTAAGCCATTTCTCGACCGTCTTTTTCTTTAAATCGAGCGTTCTGCAAACGGTTTCGTAATCAAAAAAGTTTCCGGTCAAATACGCACACATTTCCATAAACCTCCGAAAGGTACGCAAATCCTCGATTCCGTGAATGGTTTTAACTTCCCGCTCGAGATAATTCTGGATATAATCCGGGAAAAAACTCTGCGGTGTTTGCCCATTCACATATAAAATAGGATACCCGCCTTTATACATCGCCTCAAAAGGATCTTTGCAGCCAGATTCTTGGAGGGTCAGTGGCAAAAGCTTGATGATTGCAGCTCTGCCCACCATTGTCTCGCGAATATTCTCATCAAAAAGATAATTGTGCGATCCAGTCAAAACAAAGCGTGTGGGAAGGGCCATTTGGTCTTTCTGGTGGGCTTCCTCGAGGAGTTCATCGGAAACGGTTTTTAAGATTTCGGTCAGTTCTGGAACATAATGAAACTTATCA
>CAIYWZ010000155.1 GCA_903930075.1 uncultured Alphaproteobacteria bacterium
CGGCCGGGTCAAAAGGATCACCTTGGCCTTATTGTCCATGATCTCCTTAATAAAAAGCGTTTTATCAATCAGGATGCACTTTCCCTCAATGACCTCTCTAAAATCACTGATCCCGATGGGGAAGTCGTTTGGGTTGATGGGGTTTGGTATCATATATTTCTCCAGTTCAATTTATAATCTAAACTATACCATAACTTGCACGACTTTTCAAGTAAATACCCCCTGTAAGCTTACCACCCATCAGTTCACCATCGTTGTCTTCAAATGCCCTCCCGCTGTCATCTTAAAAGCTTTAGCTTTGCCAGATCTCCCTTCCCTAAACCCCGCGCACCTTTTTCGGTTTTTATATGGATTAAGAGAGCTTGTGGAAATGCTCTTTTGGGTCAAAATCTTGTCTTTGTGCGTAAGACAAGGGAGATCTGGCAAAGCTAAAGCTTTTAAGATGACAGCGGGGGGGGGGTGACAGGCGGGAGAAGAACGGATAGGTGGTAAGATCAAATGAATACTCAGGATCAAACGCCGCTTCACCATCCGTCCATATAGGGCGGCTGTACGCAGCAATCAACATCAAATCCAACTCTGAAGCGGGCGGCGGCTGGCCGGATCTTGTGCTGATTCCTAAAAAACCTCGGGAAAGCAGGGGATTATTTTGGAGTTTAAGGTATCGAAAAAGAAATCTGAGCTTGAAACCGTGGCAGAAGACGCCCTTGCCCAAATCAAGGAACGCGACTACATCCATAAATTTGAGTCCGGCACTCCGATTTTGTGCATCGGCATTTCGTTTTATAAGAAACATATGCGCGCTAAATCTGTTGTTTTGGAAAGCATCAAGCCTTAAATCTCCTCAAACCCATCCCTCTCCACCCTCGAACATCTTATTTGTTTTTCGGGCTCTTTTTCGAGAATTATTTCACATTTTTAAATGCATATTTACCATTTGTTTACCTTTTTATGAGATCATCATGATGGATTCGTTTAAAGACAAGGGGAAAGTTATGGGTAAGCAGGGCAAAATATGGATGATATTACTGTTGATGATGGGTGGAGAGGTTTATGGTACTGGTAAGACGGGGGGGGGTTAACGAGTTGACTCAAGAAGAGAAAGAGCAGGGGAAAACGCTTCTTCATCGTGCAGCAATAAGTGGGATTTCAAGCCGTGTGAAGGAAGAGCTGAAAGTAGAAGGGATTGATGTGAATGCGAAAGACAATAAAGGGAAAACGCCTCTTCATTATGCAGTAGAGCTTCCTCTTCCTTCTGCAACAGATCTTTCTCGTGCTTCTAGCTCAAAAGAAAGAGATCTTTATTATCTAAGAGGACAGAATCATCTTATTCAGCAGTTTCTTAATAATTATAAAGCAAAGGTTAATCGTCATGAAAAAGTAGTGAGTGTCTATTCAAAAATTGTGAAGAATTTGCTGAACGTAGAAGGGATTAAAGTGAATGAGGCAGACAATGAAGGGAAAACGCCTCTTCATTATGCAGCAAGTCTGGGGGAACCATTTCTGAATATTTTGCTGGAAGAACCAAAGATTGATGTGAATGCGAAAGACCTTGAAGGGAAAACGCCTCTTCATGATGCAGTAGAGTGTGAGAAACCAGAAAAAACTATGAATATTTTGCTGGGAGAACCAAAGATTGATCTGAATGCGAAAGACCTTGAAGGGAAAACGCCTCTTCATGATGCAGTAGAGAGGGTGAAACCAGCAGCTGTGAATATTTTGCTGGGAGCACCAAAGATTGATGTGAATGCGAAAGACAATGACGAGAAAACGCCTCTTGAAATCTTCCAAGGAAAAATTTTTAGTAAATCTATGAAATCTTCTGAGGAACGTATTGGCAACCTTCTTCAGGAACGTATTCGCATTCAAAATCTTCCTCAAGAAGAGAAAGATCAGGAGTTTGTAGATGCTGTCAAGAAAAAAGAGGATTATTCAAAGCAAATGCGCAAAATACGCTATTTGTTAAACTTTGGAGCAAACGTCAATGCGATCATTGATGGACAAACGGCGTACTCTTTCGCTTTTTCAAAGAAATTAGATAAAGACATTATTACTTTATTGACATCACGTGGAGGATATTCTACAGAAAAGTATAAGGAACATGTTGAACAGAAAAGTCAGGAGTTTGTAGCTGCTGTCAAGGAAAAAAATGTAGATGTAGAAAAAATACGCAATTTGTTAAAGGCTGGAGCAAACGTCAATGCGATCATTGATGGACAAACGGCGTACTCTTTCGCTTTTTCAAAGGGATTAGGTCAAGAAATTATTGATTTATTGAAATCACGTGGAGGAACTCCTTCTAAACAGCTGGAAGTCAAGAATGAGGTTACAAACCTTCTTAATGAACGTGCTCGAATTCAGAAGCTTTCTCAAGCAGAGAAAGATCAGGAGTTTGTAGCTGCTGTCAAGGAAAAAAATGTAGATGTAGAAAAAATACGCAATTTGTTAAGAGCTGGAGCAAACGTCAATGCGATCATTGAGGGACAAACGGCGTACTCTTTCGCTGTTTCAAAGGGATTAGATAAAAAAATTATTGATTTATTGAAATCACGTGGAGGATATTCTACAGAAAAGTATAAGGAACATGTTGAACAGAAAAGTCAGGAGTTTGTAGCTGCTGTCAAGAAACCAGATGTAGAAAAAATAGGCAATTTGTTAAAGGCTGGAGCAAACGTCAATGCGATCATTGATGGACAAACGGCGGTTTCTTTTGCTGCTTCAAATAAATTAAATAAAGACATTATTGATTTATTGACATTACGTGGAGGAATTTCTACAGAAAAGTATTTAGAAATTTTGTTAGCAAAAAACGATGGTAAAGAATATTTGAAGATCTTCTCATCAAAACACGATCTTACACTAGAATGTTTCAAAATTTTGTTATCAGAGGAATATTCTGCATTTCTTCAACAGGCAGGAGAATTATTTATCGCTCAAGTATATCAAAATACTACGGGTTTGAAAGACTCTTTTACAAACTGTGTAAAAAATACCAAAGAAAACCCATGTGCGAAAGCTCGATTAATGAGAGGATTGGAAACTTTGATAAACGATCACATTCCAAGTGGTGATAAAGATAGTGTTAGCTTGTGGTATAAGATGACAGTAAAAACTTCTGCTGCGTATGCAAAAATAAAGTTTGAACAATGTGCCAAGACTCAACTAACTGACAACTGCCAAACCAAGGAAAAGTACCAGGACAAACAAATACTTAACTAAGCTCCAGGCTTGGGGCTAAC
>CAIYWZ010000156.1 GCA_903930075.1 uncultured Alphaproteobacteria bacterium
ACACCATTTGCAAAATCATCTCCCCTTCCCAAAGAGCTTATTGACGCAATCTTTAGCATAAGCGTTGGTAACACTTCCAAGGAAGTGATTAAAATTGCAGAGCAAGATCCAAAGGGTGGTCAAGCAACATCTTATTTGATCTTCAAAGTCACAAAGCGCGAACCTGTTCCTGTTCAAACTTTAGATCAAATCAAAGAACCCTTGAAAGCTTCTTTGAGAGAATCCAAGCTTCCTGCCGTAATTGATGATCTACGCAAAAACAACAATGTTGAAATATTCAAATACGATGCTGCCCAAAAGAAGTAATCTTTCTTCCATGTCACTTTGCGCAGACCTGTTCTGTGCAAGGTGACCACTCATGAACAACCCCATCCGAATTGTTGTTGCCGCAGCGCTCATTTCTAAAGATAAAAAAATTCTCATTGCCCAGCGTCCAAAAGGCAAGCATATGCAAGGTTTTTGGGAATTCCCAGGGGGAAAACTTGAGGCCGGCGAATCTCCTGAACAGGCTCTTGTGCGCGAGCTTTCTGAAGAACTTGGAATTCTCGTTTTAGAAAAAGATCTCGAGCCTTTTACCTTTGCCTCCCATGTTTACGAAGATTTCCATCTCCTCGTCCTTTTATACATATGTGAAAATTGGCAAGGTATTCCAGAGGGAAAAGAAGAACAGGAAATCGCGTTTGCCCACGTCAATGAACTCTTAAACTACAATTTTCTCCCCTCTAATATCAAGATGCTGCATCAAATCATTGACTTTTTATCCCCCGTTGTTTTATAAGATAATGAACAGTGGAGGAGATTAAATAATGACCATACTCTTGGATTTTGAAGAACCGATTAAAGCCCTTGAAACTAAGATTTTAGAACTCAAAACCCTTGACAGTGGTTCTAATATGAATATTACATCTGAAATTACCAAATTAGAGGCCAAATGCCAGGCCCAATTGGTTTCCATTTATTCAAATCTTACCCCGTGGCAAAAAGTGCAAATTGCAAGGCATCCCGAACGTCCCCAATTTTTAGATTATATCAAAGAACTGGTCACCGATTTCACGCCCCTGTCAGGAGATCGGGTTTTTGGAGAAGATCCGGCCATTATCGGCGGTCTTGGCGTGTTTCGTGGAATCCCGTGTATGATCATGGGGCATCAAAAAGGAACCGATATGGAAAGCCGAAAGCACCATAGCTTTGGTATGGCCAAACCCGAAGGCTACAGAAAAGCCGTGCGCCTCATGGACCTTGCCGACAGATTTTCCCTGCCCATCATTACCCTTGTCGATACCGCAGGCGCCTACCCCGGTATTGAGGCCGAAGAACGCGGTCAAGCCGAAGCCATTGCAAGAAGCATCCAAAAATGCCTCGAGGTCAGCGTACCCTTTATCTCCGTCATCATTGGCGAAGGAGGATCGGGAGGCGCCATAGCCCTGGCCGTTGCAAACAAAGTATTTATGCTTGAAAACTCCGTCTATTCCGTCATCTCCCCTGAAGGCTGCGCATCAATTTTATGGAAAAGCAGAAACAACGCCAAAGAAGCCGCCACGGCCCTAAAACTCTCCGCCCAAGACCTTTTTGATCTTAAAATCATCGATGCCATCATCAAAGAACCCTTAGGCGGCGCCCACAGATCCAAAATTTCAACCATCTCATTTGTCGGCGATGAAATCGAGAAAAACCTGCGCACCTTGATGAAACAAAACGGAGAAACCCTCTTAAAAACCCGCCGGGAGAAGTTTTATCAGATGGGCAGTTTATAAAAAAATAGCTGCATAAATAGATATTTTATGCAGCTAAAAAAAATTTAATGTATTATTCGTCGTTTAACAGTTCATTTTCCTGGAGAAGTCTAATGGCTTGTGGACAATCTTGAAATATTGCTTTCAAGATGCCAGATTCACTCATACTAAAAACGACCTGCATCATGCGATTATCTTTAAACATTTCTTTGTAGTCATAAAAAGCGAGTTGAGCTGCTAAATTAACACCTAAGACATTCTTAGGAGACGATGTTAATTTTATATGCAACTTGGTTTTTTCTAAAAAGTGTGGTGAAGAAACGGCGCTTATTCTTTGTTCAAGAGTTTGTGCGTCAGGTAGCTGAATGATCGAATCAAGAGTTAACGATCAGATTCATTCGTCGTTAAAGATTCAGTGTCAGATGCATAAGAAACCGAGTTAAAAGCTACAAATCCAAAAGCTATTAAAGTGTAAAAGAAAGTTTTTATTGTTTATTCCTCATAAGTTAAAGTTGATTTCTCACAATAGATAACTCATTTTTTTTAAAAATACAATATGAAATTTTCAGGATAAAATCAGAACAGCAAGCCCTAGGAATATTCCAAATCCTAAAACATCGGTGGATGATGCCAGGATTGGGCCTGAGCTTAGGGCTGGATCGAAGCCCATGCGAGAGATGATGACGGGTAAAAGGACGCCTGCAAAGGCTCCCCAAAGCATGTTTAAGATGAGGCCTAAGAACAACACAATGGCAAGGTCCCATCGTCCTTGCCACAAATAAACCATTCCGCCAAAGATGAGTCCAAAAAAGATGCCAATCAAAAAACCAACCCCAATTTCTTTTAACAGCGGCTTCATAAATTCTGCTTCACGCATTTCATTCGTTGCAATGGCCCGCACAGTCACCGTGACCACTTGCATCCCGGCACTCCCCCCCATACCAGCCACAATGGGCATGAGAAAGGCAAGAGCAATGGTTCCGGTTAACGTGGCCTCAAAATGACTGAGTACATATACGGCCAGAAAACTGTTGACTAAAGCAACCAAAAGCCACCGCAGGCGTAAAAAAACAGTTTCATAAATGCCTGCGTGAAAGTCCGAGCGCCCTACCCCTCCGATATGCAAGATTTCTTTTTCGGCCTCTTCTTCGATGACTTCAACCACATCATCGATGGTGATCATTCCAACCAATCTGCCATCTTCATCAATCACGGGGGCGGAAACAAGACCATAGTATTTAAAAAGCTTGGCCACATCTTCTTCTGCTGCCAAAATGGGGATTGTTTTAAATTCATAATCTTCAATTAGAGATTCAATTTTTTCATCCCTTGGAGCTTTGATAATCGCGCTTAAAGAGGCAAGACCCACAGGTTTATGGGCATCATCCACCACAAAGACCTGGAAAAATTCATCGGGCAAATCCTGGGAAATCGCCATAAAATCAATCACCTGAGAAATCGTCCAATGAAGCTTGACCACCGCCATGCGCGATCTCATCAAACGGCCGGCGGAATTTTCAGGGTAGGAAAGAACTTTTTCCACAGCCGCCCGGTCTTGAGCATTGAGTGCGCGCAGAACTTCTTCCTTACGCTCCTCATCGAATTCTTCAATGATGGTCACGGCTTCATCGGGGTCCAGATCCGCCATGGCCGCTGCCACATCACGTATACCTAATTGGACGACGACCTCTTCAAGGGTTTTTTCTTCCAAATATTGTAAAACTTCTGCATCTAAAGTAGGACGTAAAATTTCAATCAGTTCGTGACGGGTATTGTTTTTGAGTCTTTCAATGAGATTGGCAACGTCGGCTGCGTGAAGGTCAGCAACAATTTTGTGAATATCTTCATGGGCACCAGATTCTAAAGCATCGTGGACAAGTTTTAATGTTTCTTCTGAAATACCAACGGTGAAATTGGTCTCTTGGGGAGAGATGGCTTGATCATTGTCTAAACCATCCTTCTCCTCCATCATGCGTCTTTACCTGCCATAAGAACGGTCAGCGCCGTTAAATTGAGAATGCCACGTGTTGTCATGGAGGATGTAATGATTTGCGCTGGGTAGTCTGTATTCAACAGTATAGGCCCCACAACAATGCCGTCCCCTAAACCGCGCAGCAATCCATAACTGATATGGGCCGCTTCCTGGGATGGCATAATCAGCAAATTCGCCTCTCCCTTAAGGGGTGAGTATAGGGCTGTCTTTGCGGCAATTTTATCAGAAACGGCCGCATCCGAGTGCATTTCTCCATCAATATCAAGCTTGGGGAAAAGCGCGCGCAATAGCATAACACTTTCACGCATTTTGACCGCCGACTCATCCTCAAAAGATCCATAATGACTATGGGAAAGAAGGGCAACCTTGGGATCATAGCCAATATTTTGGACAAACTGAATACAGGAAGTGGCCATCACAGCAATTTCTTTAGAAGTATGAAGTGTGGGCGTATGGGTTCCTGCAATAAAATAAACGCCTTTGGGCAAAATCAGCATCATGAGTGAATAAATCAGAGGAGAAGATGTTTTTAAATGCTTTTGTAAATGATCCCGGTGTTCATTAAAAAACCCTTTAGGTCCAAACATAACGCCGTCAGCAAGGCCAGCTTTAACCATGTTTGACGCTTGTAAATCCCTATTTTCTTCAGGTGCAATGAGAGTCAAAGACGGATCAATTTTAAAATTAAAACTGCTTGCTGTTTCTTTGACTTTTTCTGCATCTCCAATCAGGATAGGCTTTAAAAATCCTTCTTCAATTCCCTGTTGAGCTGCCCGTAAAACACGTTCATCTTCACCTTGAGAAAACACAATGGTTTTGGGCTTCAAACTTGCTTGGTCAAAAAGCGGTCGCATGACAAGACCTGAACGATAAACAAAATGACGTAAGCTTTCTTTATATGCTTGTAAATTTTCAATCGGCCTTGTTGCAACTCCAGATTCCATGGCAGCTTCAACCACAGCCGGAGCGATATTGACCAAAAGACGCGGATCAAAGGGCTTAGGGATAATATAATCTCTTCCAAAAACAGAAGACTCCCCAGAATAAGCCGCCATGGCAATATCGGAAGATTCCTCTAAAACAATATCCGCCAACGCTTTAACGCAGGCAATTTTGATGGGCAAATTAATTTCGCGCGCCCCCACATCCAAAGCTCCACGGAACAAAAATGGGAAACAGAGCACATTGTTAATTTGATTGGGGTAATCTGATCTTCCCGTTGCAATAATCGCATCACTGCGCACAGCCAAAATTTCCTCGGGCATAATTTCAGGAATGGGGTTGGCCAAGGCAAAAATAATGGGGTCCTGATTCATCCCCGCAATCATCTCCCCATTGGCAACGCCCTTTGTGGAAAGACCAAGGAAAATATCCGCGCCCTTTAAAGCCTCTTGTAAAGTACGAAACGGCGTTTCCCTGGCATATTTTTCTTTAAAGGGATCCATGAATCCTCTGCCTTTGAACACAACACCATTTTGATCGGAGATGATAATATTTTCTTTTTTTATCCCCATTTCAACCAAAATATCCAGACATGAAAGCGCCGCAGCCCCCGCGCCAGAGGTAACAAGTTTCACATCTTCAATTTTTTTATGAACAAGCCTTAGGGCATTGAGCAGGCCTGCCGCCACAATAATGGCTGTACCATGCTGGTCATCGTGAAAAACGGGGATATTCATACGCTTTTTTAACGCATTTTCAATTTCAAAACACTCAGGTGCCTTAATATCCTCAAGATTAATCCCGCCAAAGGTGGGTTCAAGGGAGGCGATGATATCAACAAGTTTCTCAGGATTTTTCTCATTAATTTCGATATCGAAAACATCAATCCCTGCAAACTTTTTAAACAAAACAGCCTTGCCTTCCATGACGGGCTTTGCCGCCAACGGGCCAATATCCCCAAATCCAAGCACAGCTGTTCCATTCGTGATCACAGCCACAAGGTTTGATTTAATGGTATAATCCAAGACTTTAGAAGGATCTTTGACAATTTCCATACAGGCATCCCCCACGCCTGGGGAGTAGGCCAGGGCTAAATCTGCCTGGGATAAAATTTGGCGCGTTGGAACAACCTCAATTTTTCCAGGTGTTGGATATTTGTGAAAAATGAGGGGATCTCTTGTTTTTGAGCTTTCGGTTTTTCTTGTCATCATGTTTCTCGCAAGTTAAAAGTTGTATTTAGGGTTTGATGTTATATATAAGGGGCCTTATAAAAAGATGGTGCGGTCGAGAAGACTCGAACTTCCACAGGGTTTCCCCCACAGCGACCTCAACGCTGCGCGTCTACCAATTCCGCCACGACCGCAAATCGTGATGTCTTTATATCTGCTCTTTAAATTTATTGCAAGCAAAAAAAGTGAATTTATGCAACTTCATCATTTTTCCCTTCCAACATCTTATACGCCGCCTTCATTTCCTTCCCCCAAAACGCCATCCCGAGCAGGAGAATTTCACGCGCACCTTTGTTTTTAAGGATAGCCGCATAATCTTTTTCCTCTATTTGTTCCAAAGCTTTTTCGGCCGTATTTGTCAAATTTTTCTTGGTTTTAGACGTCTTAAATTCAAGCACAATCCCGCGTTTATCCGCAGTTTTGGGGACGAGAATCACATCATATCGCCCCAGGCCCGATTCCCTGTTTGAGGTGATGTCATAGGTGTCCTGC
>CAIYWZ010000157.1 GCA_903930075.1 uncultured Alphaproteobacteria bacterium
CGAAAATGGACCATGCCCATTAAAGATTGGCATGCGGCAATGGCGCATTTTATGATCAAATTTGAGGGGCGAATTTAAGTGCTTAGGAATGAATTTACACAGTTAATGGGACAGACCCCACATCTGCGTGTTAGTGCACCCGAAATAATGCATGAGATGATACAAGGGGATGACCACGCTTCTGGATCTTTAAGCCCTGCATCACAAATTTAAGTCTGCGTATCTTTTTTCACCCTCGCTTAGGTTGGGGTCTTCACGGATTTTTCTCAGGATCTGCTCCATCTCCAATGGATGTTCTTGCCTAATCAATTCCAGTTGAAGTTTCGGGCTCATGAAGCTGCACGTGGCTGAGTAATCTGGAATCAAGGATATAAATATCCTCACGGCTGCAGGCAGGTATCTTAAATCGCACTCTATTAATTGTAATCCAAATTTGAATCTAGAGTTGTTCTGAATCTTTCTATCTAACCCATAAATGGTCAAAATAAAAGCGATTGCCTCTAAACTAGAGCTGTTTAGATCGGGAAACATCACAGGCCCCGTGGTTCTTGTTCTTTGAATCGTAGGGCAAGTGAGCAAAATAAGGTCATGCAATTTGTCTTTTTCTTGTATAAGGCTTTCAAATAAAGAAAGACTGTTATTTGAGAATTGATGGATGACAAACATTCTCTCATCCTCGTGAATCGTTTATTGAAACAGGGAAGAAAAGAAATACCTTGAATTTTCTGCCAAAAGTTTTTTAAAAAATGTTTTCACAAAATTCGAATGTTGATCAAAACGAAGCCTTTGGGAGCTGAAAACATAAGGATTACTTGTATATTTTCCAGGGTCAAAATGCCCGATCAACTCTTTCAAAATTTCAATTGGGGTTTTATCCCATACGTTTTGAGCTAATTTCTTCGAAGAAAGTGTCATCCCATACACCCCTTTAGGGTCTAAATAATCAAGGGTTATTTTTCGAACAACGTCTCTGGGAAGACCCACAAAGAAGGCATCTAGAGCTGCATCAGAAGGAAAAACAGGGGCATTAATCCATGATGAGATCAAAAATATCAATATTTTAAGCTGAAATTTCATCATTTTTATCCTTTTGTTGATAACTTAAATCTCTCCTTTTTTAAATTATACGAGATTAAAGGCGATTATTAACCTAAAAAATGAACAAATCCTTAAAATACCTCCCCCCACGCAAACAATAAAATTTCTATCCCTTAATTCTTTGTTTACCTTTTTATGTTTGAATTAAAGTTAGATTTAAATAAGAAGACACAACAAAGGAGAAAAGACATGTCTATTTATATGAACAAAATGTTATGGATGACGCTGATGACCTTGCCAGGACTCATGGTTTCGGAGGCGGGGTTTGGGATCACCGATCCTGATATTCAAAAAGAAGAAACAAAACAAGTGAATGAAACAGACGAAGCACATGGACAACGTGTGCGCAAAGACGAAATGGAGAAGTGGAAAAATTCAAAAACATGGACAGGTGGGCACGATAAATTGCTTGAAGAATCAAAAACACAGTTTTTTGATCACAATAAAATAGATATCAATGCCCCAGCACAAGTTCTTTTTTATATCAAGCTGGATGAGAGAATAAATGAATATAAGGGTGATCAAAATAAGTGCAATGATCACAATAAAGGGACTTTTGGTAATCATGTAACCAGCGCAGGAGATAACTCAACCCTATTTCGCACGTTAATTTTAGATTGCAATCAAAATCAACTTAAGATTATTCCAGGGAGTTACATTCTTTCCGATATCTTTAGGTTTAGAAGCTATGAAAACAATGAATACAAGGCATTAAATTATTCAGTTACCACTATTGGAAAAGTCAATGCTCCCCAATTCTATAAGCAACTATCCCCGGACCCTAAAGAACGATTTAAACACGTATTGATTTTAAATCTTTTGGGGGATTTTTATCGTAAGCCTGGTTTGAGTGATGATCTTAAAAAGAAGCTTGGAACTTGTATCCAAAATTATACAGCAGATACATTCGAAAATATAAAACTCAAGTTAAACGCCACAGAAAAGATGCCAGAAAAGAATACTCATAAATGCAAAGACTTTTTTGTCAAAGGATCTGTTGACCTTGCCGCACAAAGCATACCGAAAACAGCTGCTGCCTCCACTACTCTTAACCAAACACCTCATGATCGAGCTTCACAGCGCACAGCACAGGCCGCGAAAGTTTATAATGATTATTTAGAACTATCTAAAAAAGATAATATTTGCGCAACAAAAGCTAAAGAGCATGTCTTAAAACATAATCATAAAGATGAAAAAGCTATTGGTTATATTACGACAAAAAAAATCTTAACCTCAGACGAAGCAGGGCAGATTATTGATCATTTTGCCCCAGCTTATCAATTATTGAATTGGGGGGAGGAGCATCAACCTAGAGCCAGGAGCTCTTCTGATCCTGATTTGAAGAGACACGGTGCAATAACAAGCTTAGTAAAGGGAATTAAGAGTACAGTCAATGCAGTCACCCACATTAATTCAAATAACCCTACTCAAACAAAACCAAGGAGCAATAGTGAACCACCTAAGACTGTAGATGATCCATGCACTTTTAATACAACTCCTCAATCAATGATACCAGCTTCATCTCATGATCCCCAATGTCATGTAAATAAAAAATACTTGCATGCATTCTTGGAGTTTTTACCAAATGTTATTTTGAAAAAGGACTTCCCTATTGAAGAATGGAAAGATGAATTTTTTCCCAAGAAAGATAATAGCACTCCCAAGGAAAATAAGACTCGAACTTGGGCAGCGTGGGCACAGCTTAAACCAACAACCAAGGAATACCCAGAAAAAGCAGACGCAGAAAAAAATGAAGCTGATTTATTACAAAATAATACTCAAATGCACAGTCTTGCTGTGGAAAAACAAAATCATGCTCAAAATCTTATCACCAGTTTTCACGCAACGTGCCCATCAGAAAGTTCTGTGAAGATGGCGACCAAAGATCCAAGTTCGTATTGGATGGGGGCGAATAAAGATGCGGATTGGTTTTGGGTGATGGCGGACAGGTTTTTTGTTGATCTGATCCTGGGACTTGATGATAAGATAAGCAAAGAGCCAGATCCTGAGAAAAAAGCTGAGTTGAAACAGGCTACAACAAAACTAACTGCGCAGCGAGAAGCGTGGAAGAAGGTTTCATTTTAAAAGGCGAGAGTCATAAAAAGAGGATACTCAAAAGAGAAACAGAAACGATCGGTATGATCATCCCCTTCAAAGCATAGGAAAAGTTCCTCAGACTCTGCCTCAAAATTGACTTAAAGTATTCTCCTTTGAGATCGATGGACTCACACAGGAGAAAATATTAAGGCTAGAAAATGAGTTAAAGCAACAATTTCCGCTTGAGACTTTAAAAAAATAAGCGGCTGCAATTGATCATGAACACTCATTCCCAAATTTTCAAGATTTGGGAATCTGTCTTCTTTGGCATAGAACCAGAAATGATGTTTTGAACTTCCCCCTCCACCACAGCTCTACAGGGAAAAAACTGGTTTCTTGAAGGGCCCTTTTGTAGGGTTCCCTTGCCTCAAAAAAATCAAACGTCCTAAATAAATAACGATTCAAACGCTTGTGAATGTGAATGATATTTTGAAAAGTAGGTGCATTTTATGGTTGATGAGAGGTGCCCTCTTGATAAACATATCAAGGATTAATAATTGATTTACTATTTTTGTGTTATGCTCTTTTAAGAATGATGGAGTTAGGATATGAAATATGGAAATGTTTTCTGGGCAGTTGTTTTTTGGGGGTCTGCTTCCTTTGGAAGTGATGTGTATGAAATCATCCCGGAGGATGTGTGGGAACACAGGACGCCATTGTCTCAAACCCTGCCTTCAAAATCCGTTTTGGATGTTTGGGAAGAGTTTAAAAATGAAAATATTCCAGGTGCTCTCAAAACTTCTTTGGCAAATATCAAAACCTTAGGGAATGTGAATCATAAGGATTCGCTGGGAAACACAGCCCTTCATGTTGCAACTGTCTATGGAGATCTCAAAGTTGTCAAAGCCTTGATCAGTATTCCTTTGATCAAGATCCATCAGAAAAACAACGATGATCAAACTGCCCTGCATATGGCAATACACCTAAAGACGACCAGCTTGGATCAGATCCATATTGTGGCAGATCTCCTTGACTCTTCCAGAATTCAGCTCAGCAAAATTCTCACGGAAAAAATCATCCATCTTTTTAGGAAATATCAAGCTGCAATAAATATCCCTTTGGAAAATGGGGAAACTCTCCTTTATATGGCCGCAAAAAATGGATATACCGAACTTGTCAAAGGGCTCATCAGAAATGGCGCGGATGTGAACATAGCAAAGGAAAACCCGCCTGCAACAGATCACCCCGCAGAAGATCACAACTGGACCCCCCTTCATATCGCAGCTTGGAATGTGCACGAAGACGTTGTGGAAATCTTGATCAAGGCAGGGGCAATTGTTAAAAAAAACATGGTTGATATTTAAACACTATTTCTCCTTACATCACCTTATGCGCTGACTTCATTTCCTTCCCCCAGAACGCCATCCCGAGCAGGAGAATTTCACGGGCGCCTTTGTTTTTAAGGACCGCCGCATAATCCTTTTCCTCTATTTGTAACAGGGCTTTTTCGGCTGTATTTGTCAAATTTTTCTTGGTTTTAGACGTCTTAAATTCAAGCACAATCCCGCGTTTATCCGCAGTTTTGGGGACGAGAATCACATCATATCGCCCCAGGCCCGATTCCCTGTTTGAGGTGATGTCATAGGTGTCCTGC
>CAIYWZ010000158.1 GCA_903930075.1 uncultured Alphaproteobacteria bacterium
AGTTAAGGATATAGAAAGTAAGAGATAGCCAATCGTTTTTTTCGTCATTTTTAATACACTCATATTTGTTAAGAAAAGAAAGACATAATCCATGAAAAAACTTTTAAGTTCGCAAGATCATTTCCGTTTACGTAAATTGTTAGCCCTAAAATCATCAACAACCCAACCATGAAAGTACGCTCTTGAATTTTAGGAGAAATTGGTCGTCCAAGGATCATTTCTATTGTATAAAATAAAATATGTCCGCCGTCTAAAGCAGGTATGGGGAATAAATTAATCAGCCCTAAATTAATTGAAAGCACAGCCATAAGCCAAACAAGCATTGGGAGGCCAATTTCTAACGCTTTCCCCAACATATTACCCATGCCTATAACGCCCACCATTTCACCCGCATTTTTGTTACCAGTGATCATCTGCCAAATCCCAGAAAGCATTTGGCAAGAAAGAGAAAATGTTTCCCCCACAGCTGCATAAAGGGCTGTAAAAACATTGTGCTGAACATACTGAATCTCGGGACTTTCGATACCAAGTCTGCCCACTTTCTTTTTATCTCCTTTGGCGGTTTCCTCTTCAATTTCTTTAGGTGTCACCGTCAGAGACATTTGTGTGCCAGCTCTGTCAATGATCATATTCAAAGGAACATTCGAATTAAGTTTTACCGATTTTTCAATATCCGAAAAAGTTTTAATTGAATCACCATTAATCGACTTAATGATATCTCCAATTTGCAAACCTGCTTCTTGAGCAGCGCTATTTTCTGAAAACTTAGATATTTTGGCGGTAATATGTCTTTGGCCTACAGTTGAAAATAAAAGAAAAAAGATCGCAATTGCCAAAAGATAATTTGCAATTGGACCTGCCGCTGAAATTAGAATTCTCTGAAAAGGGGGTTTAGCATGCATAGATCTAGATTTATCTTCCTCACTCAATGCTTCAAGTTTCGAGCCATCAGGACGACTTGATGCGTCAGCATCCCCTAAAAACTTTACATACCCACCAAAAGGGATAATACTTATTTTCCAGCGCGTACCGGCTTTATCCGTCCATCCGAAAATCTCAGGACCAAACCCTATAGAAAATGTTTCAATCGCAACACCAAAACTTCTAGCCACCCAGTAATGACCTAATTCATGGACAAAAACCAGAATCGTAAACACGACAATAAAGGGTAAAATATAGCCAAAAAACATTTCAAAATCCTTTTTTTTACTTTTGAACAACGGTTGGATCATAACAACCTTGAACATTTAGATCAAGCATTTTGTTTTACCCTTGAATATTCATGCAGAATTTTTTGATCGAATCTTTTGTTTAAATCGCATATACTAGGAGTTATTATCATTAATTAACAAGAGGCCGAAAATGCATTTAACAGAATCCGTCAAAAACATATTGAACAATTACGATAGCGAATCCCCTGGAGTCAAAACAAATCTTTCCAGACTTTTAATGCACGGGAAACTCGCAGGAACTGGCAAAATTATGATTCTGCCCATTGATCAAGGATTTGAACATGGTCCAGGTAGAGCATTTGCTGCAAATCCGGCCGCCTATGATCCTCATTTTTTCTATGAAATCGCTATTGAAGCTGGATTCTCAGCATATGCAGCGCCTATTGGCCTTTTAGAAGCAGGTGCTGGGAAATATGCCGGGGAAATTCCACTGATTCTTAAAATGAACAGCGGGAATGCCCTTAATAAACACGGGACAGCCCCTTATCAAGCCATTACATCCTCTATTCAAGACGCACTACGGCTGGGATGTATCGGCGTTGGGTTTACCCTTTACCCAGGAAGTGATGCCTGTAATGAAATGCTTGATCAGCTCCAATTGATCATCGAAGAAGCAAAAGCAAATGGCTTGATTGTCGTTGTCTGGTCCTATGCCAGAGGGCAGATTTCAAAGCCCGGGGAACTCTCGCTTGACGTAATTGCCTATGGAGCGCATATGGCGGCTTTAATGGGGGCGACTCTTATAAAAGTTAAACTTCCCAGTAATTATCTTGAGAATGAGCTTGCTAAAATTGAGTATTTAAAGCATAACGTTCCCATGGACTCTTTGGTTGATCGTGTAAAACATGTCGTTCAATCCTGTTTTAATGGGAAACGGATGGTTGTTTTTTCAGGCGGTGAAGCAAAAGATCTGGAAAGTTTGTACACGGAAGCAAGAGCAATCGTTCAAGGCGGCGGAAATGGTTCCATTATGGGACGCAATGTTTTCCAAAGACCACGGACTGATGCCCTTGCAATGATAGATAATTTAATGAAAATTTATAAAGAATAAGGAGTTAGCCTGATGAAAATCAACGGAAATGCAATCAGACCAGGAAATATCATTGAACATTTAGGTAAGCTTTGGGTTGCTGTAAAAATTGCCCATACCCAACCTGGAAAAGGCGGGGCTTATCTTCAAGTTGAACTCAAAGGACTTAAAGATGGCACAAAAATGAATGACCGATTTCGTTCCAGTGAATCGGTTGAGCGCGTATTCTTAGATGACCGTGAATTTCAATTCTTATATCCAGAAGGCGAGCAATTCGTGTTTATGGACAATGAAACCTATGAACAAGTTACAATCCATGAAGAAATGATTGGCGATGCATCTGCATTTTTAAAAGACGGCATGATGGTCAAGCTCTCATTTTATGAAGGTACGCCTTTAACAGTCAATCTTCCAGATACAGTTGTGATGGAAATTGTTGAAGCAGATGCTGTGATCAAAGGTCAAACAGCATCTTCCTCATATAAACCTGCAAAACTTGAAAATGGCCTGCGGGTGATGGTTCCTCCTCATATTGAATCGGGGACAAGAATTGTTGTCAATACAGCAGACGGAACTTACGTTGAAAGGGCTAAAGATTAAAGTTATGGAACGACGCAATAATACAAGTCACCACTCACCTTTACTTAATGTGATGATTACCGCAGCCTATAAAGCAGCCCGTGGACTCGTTAAAGATTTTGGTGAAATTGAACATCTACAAGTTTCCAGGAAAGGTCCAGGGGAATTTGTAAGCGCATCAGATATAAATTCAGAAAAAACTTTATGTTACGAACTTTCAAAGGCAAGACCAAATTATGGGTTCTTACTTGAAGAAAGTGGCGTTATTCCAGGTGAAGACACTGAACACACATGGATTATCGATCCCTTGGATGGAACAACAAATTTCCTCCACGGCGTCCCACATTTTGCAATTTCCATAGGCCTCAAAAAGAAAAATGAGATTGTCGCTGGCGTTATTTATGACCCCATCAAAGATGAAATGTTCGTTGCGGAAAAAGGCAGAGGGGCCTTTATGAATGACAGGCGTCTGCGTGTTTCTGGGCGAAAAGAGTTCCCGAATTGTCTCTTGGGAACAGGAGTCACAATGGCAAATCCCCAATATCATAGAGCTTTTTTAAATTCCATTGAAAAAGTTTTGCCCGTTTCAGCTGGCCTGCGCCGCATGGGGGCGGCATCTTTAGACCTGGCTTACGTCGCCGCAGGAAGGCTAGATGGATACTGGGAATACACGCTGAAACCTTGGGATGTGGCCGCAGGAATTGTCCTTGTCCGCGAAGCAGGAGGCGTCATCACACAAATAGATGGTAAACCAAAAGAAGCAGATGAAGGCACAGTCCTTGCAGGAAATCCATTTGTTCAAGAGCAACTTTTAAAAATATTGAGGTAAATCCGATGAGACCAAAACACTTTTTGATGCGTATGTCTTTATTTTTGATTTTAACATTCGGCTTTGCAGCTTTCTTCTTTCCCGTACTGATCAAAGCATTTTTAGCAAATGTTTGGCTAAATTCGCTCATTTTATCGTGTTTGTTTTTTGGTATTGGATTCACATTTTTACAAGTGTACTTGCTGGAACCCGAAATGAAATGGCTCGAATCTTGCCGTGACAATAAAGAACTTCCATCTAGGCGGCCAAGGCTTTTAGCTCCACTTGTCAATGTCTTTAAAGACTCAATCGGAAATGCACATCTGTCCACTTTTTCCATGCGCGCATTGCTCGACAGTGTGGATGCAAGACTGGACGACTCCAGGGAAATATCAAGATTTCTACCAGGATTACTTGTGTTTTTAGGTCTTTTAGGAACATTTTGGGGGCTTGTGCAAACCGTAGGTTCTATAGCTTATGTCATCGCAAACCTTAATTTTACAGGTCAAGGGGGAATGGAAAATGAATCGGTTAAATTTTTTGATGAATTAAAAGCGGGGTTAAGCGCTCCCCTTGCAGGTATGGGAATGGCTTTTAGCGCCTCAATGTTTGGCCTTGCCGGATCCTTAATTTTAAGTTTTCTAGATTTACAAGCCGGTCAAGCCTATAGAAATTTTTCAAAAGAGTTAGAGGAATGGTTATCAACACTGACACGTTTACCTCTTGCATCCCTAGAACCCGATAAAACACAATCAGGTGGAACTGTATATATTATGGCTTTGATGGAACAAACCAATGAAACCATCAATCATTTGTTTAGAATGCTTAAATCCACAGAAGATTCAAGGGGTTCATTGAATCTAGCTCTTGCGGGTTTTGCAGAAAAAGTAGGGACTCTGACAGATCAAATGAAAACAGAACAAACCCTCATGATTAAAATTGCCCAGTCCCAAATCGAATTGCAAGGAGCCATAAAAAAGTTCTCCGACGGAATGGATCACTTGGGTATAGATGAGGCAACCAAATTGAATCTGCGTAATTTAGATTCTATTTCTGTTAAAATATTGGAAGAAATGTCCGCTGGCAGAAAACACGTTGTTGACGAGGTCAGAGACGAAATTCGCCTCCTCTCTCGCACAATTGCAAATCTTGCCCAAGGCGAAAATTAACCGTATTAAATCATCGTCATTCCGCCATTGATATGGAGAGTTTGTCCAGTGATGTAAGATGCCTCATCACTGGCGAGAAAAACAACACCATGGGCGATATCTTCGGTAGAACCAAGTTTCCCCAGTGGGATTTTTTCTAAAAGCTTTGTTTTGAGTTCGTCACTAAGTTTATCCGTCATCGGAGTTGCAATAAATCCTGGAGCGACGGCATTAACTGTGATATTTCTACTCGCAATTTCTTGAGCCAAAGCTTTGGTGAATCCAATAAGTCCCGCTTTAGAGGCGACATAGTTCGTTTGACCAGGATTACCGGTGACTCCAACGATAGATGCAATATTGATGATTCTCCCGATACGGCGTTTCATCATTCCCCGAATCACTGTTCGAGAGAGTTTAAAGGCAGACATCAAATTCACCAATAAAACTTCCTCAATATCTTCATCTTTCATACGCATCAGCAATCCATCGCGTGTGATGCCTGCATTATTGATGAGAATATCAATTTGTCCGGCTAACCGCTCGGCTTCAGGCACAAGATTATCCACAGCGTCTTTATCATTCAAACTGCAAGGAGCAATAAAAACCCCTTCCCCGAGTTCATGCTGTAATTTTTCCAAAGCATCCACCCGTGTTCCAGAAAGGACTAATTTCGCACCTTGTAACTTCAGTTTTCTTGCAATACTTTCACCAATACCACCAGTTGCTCCCGTAATAAGGGCTGTTTTTCCTGATAAATTAAACATATTTTTCACCTCTTAAATTATTTTTATTAAATTTTCAAAATCTTCTGGCGTTTGGAGTGAGAAAGTTTGAATGGATGGTGCAATACGTTTTGCAAGACCACATAAAACCTTTCCTTGACCAATTTCTATCATTTGTACCACACATTGGGTCGCAAATTCCATCACCGTTTCTCTCCACCGAACACGCCCGCATATTTGTTGGACCAAAAGTTCTTTAATCTCATCTTTGTCAGCCGCTTGCGCTGTAACATTTGATATAATCGAAATTTTGGGCGTTTGCAAGTCTACATTATCTAACGCCTGGGCCATTTTTTCAGCTGCAAGATTCATTAAAGGCGAATGGAATGGTGCACTGACCTCAAGCTTAATAGCGCGCTTAAACCCAAATTCACTGGCATGGACAGCCGCTCTTTCTATCGCGCCAACCGATCCACTTAAAACGGTTTGCTCTGGGGAATTATCATTGGCCACAACACAAACTTCATCGTGAGCAACAAATTTGGATAATTCTTGCGCTTTTTCAAGAGAACCACCTAAGAGAGCAACCATTGCACCTTTGCCTTCTGGAACAGCTTGTTGCATAGATTCACCTCGGATTTTGAGCAATTTTGCAGTTGTTCTCACATCAAAAACACCGGCCGCGCAAAGAGCAGAATACTCCCCTAAAGAATGGCCAGCTGCAATAGAGAACTTCTCCCAAATATTCACCTTGCCTTCTTTTTCTAAAACACGAAGAGCCGCAATGCTGACCGCCATAATCGCCGGTTGAGCATTGGCAGTCAGAGTCAATTCTCTCTGGTCACCTTGAAAAATAAGCCGACTCAAATTCTGCCCAAGAGCCTCATCAATTTCTTGAAAAACTTCTTTTGCACTCAAGAAAGTATCATGGAGATCCTTCCCCATTCCAATAACTTGAACACCTTGCCCCGGAAAAACCATACTTCTTAGCATTTAGCCAACACTCCTCATACTTTCATTTTTCAAAACTTAAACTTGCTTTTTATAGTTTTTAGTGACACACTGTTTTTCCATAGTCAAGATAATTCGATAATAAGGATACATACAAATGAAAACGTTTATGAGTTTATTGATCGTTTTTTTTGGATTACAGCATTGGTTATTCGCAGAAAGAACATGTTTTAATATTCCTCGCATCAAAGAGGTTTTGCTTTCGAATCAATCCATTCTCCATTACAATAACAAAGATTACACAATTGAAATTGTTGAGGATCTCCCTATTGATTCTAAGGATGATACAATCATCGAGCTTTTAAAAAAAGATGACGTTCACCTCAAAGAAGCAAGCTTATCAGGAACCAAATTCGACAGCGTTTGCACATATCCTGTGATCAACAAAAACGAAGAAAAAATTGGGCAAATTGTCATTACCAGAACACATCGCACATGTTTTAGACCCAAAAAAGTATTGCACGCATTACACCTTGGAAAGTCTTCACTCAAATATCTAAATAAAGAATATTATATTGATCAATCCACTTTAGGAGATGAACAAATCAAAGAAGGTACACCCGTGACTATTTCTCTAGAGCAAGGGATAAGAGATGAGGTCTTTGAAAATGGGGCACATAAAGTTATATGCGTGTATAAAGCTAAAAAAATAGAATCAAAAGAGAACATAGGGATTATAAAGGTCATCAGAACGATAGATACCCCTGTGTCAACAGGCGCAAACTAATTTCTATTTTTTTCTTTTTTCAATAAATAAGTTTCCCATACTTTTTTATGCTCGGCGTAATTTTCTTCAGATTTAGAAAATGCTTCTTTGCGATGGTCTGATAGAAATTTTTTCTCCAAATTCATAACCGGCGTCTGGGGGGGGACTTCTTGATGATCTAAATTATCCACTCCCAAAAGAGAATGAGTATGAAAAAACATCAAACAATAAAATGCAACATCTTTCATCAAATAACTCCTTTTAAAAATTGAAGTTGCATTAAACAACATAATTCTTAATAAAGTGTTAATTTTTAAAATGAAAATTAAATATCTAAATCTTCAGCTTTGAAGGCATTTGTTTGAATAAAATTAAATCTAAGTTCTGGCTTTTTGCCCATGAGAGACTCAACCAAATCCACAACTTCTTGCTCATCTTCGGGCATTTTAACGCGTAAGAGCATTCTATTTTTCGGGGACATGGTCGTTTCTTTAAGCTGTGCAGGCGGCATTTCACCAAGTCCTTTAAAACGACTAATGTCAACATGCGCATTGGCTTTAAATTCTTTTTTGAGCAGCTGTTCTTTATGCTCATCATCTTTGGCATAGAGTGACTTCTGACCATGAGACAGTCTGTATAACGGGGGCTGAGCCAGGTAAAGATGTCCTTGACGAATCAAGTCTGGCATCTCTTTATAAAAAAATGTAATCAACAGTGAAGCAATATGGGCCCCATCAACATCGGCATCTGTCATAATAATCACCCGTTCATATCGAAGTTTTTTTAAGTCAAAATTCTTGCCTGCGCCACACCCAAGGGCCAACGTCAAATCAGAAAGCTCTTGGTTCCCATGGAGTTTTTCAATTGTTGCGCTCACAACGTTTAAAATTTTTCCACGTAAAGGCAATATAGCCTGGTTTTTTCGATCTCTGGCTTGTTTTGCAGAACCTCCGGCAGAATCTCCTTCCACCAGAAAAATCTCTGTGTCCGCAGCTTTATCCAGGGAGCAATCGGCAAGTTTTCCAGGCAGCCTTAATCTTTTTGTTGGTGCTGCCCGTTGCATTTCTTTATCTTGTTTCTTTTTTAAACGCTCTTCAAGATTATGAAACCAATATTCAATGAGCATCATACTTTCATCTTTATAACGAATGAGCCAATGTTCAAACTGATCTTTAATAATGCTCTCTACAAGACGTGTCGCTTCACCCGAAACAAGCTTTTCCTTGGTTTGCCCTTGAAATTGTGGCTGACGGATAAAAACTGAAAGTAAAAAGCAACTTCCCGTGAAAATATCTTCGGCTGTAAGCTGAGAAACTCTTTTATTCCCGATTCGTTCACCAAAAGTTTTAACTGCCTTGAAAATGCCTTGGCGAAATCCAGTTTCATGAGTCCCCCCCAGAATTGTGGGAATCGTATTACAATAGGTATGATAAAAACCGTCCCCATTTTCGGTCCAGTTTAAAACCCACTCTAACCTGCCCTTATTATCAGAAAAAGTACCGCTTCCTTCAAAGGAATTTGAGACAACAGTTTTGGTTTCTGCCAATTCTGTCGTTAAAAAATCATTCAAGCCACCTGGAAATTTTATGATTTCTTTTTTAGGAACTCCGTCTGTTTTTTCGCTACAGCTCCATAAAATCTCAATACCTTTAAAAAGAAAAGCCTTTGCTTTAATAAATGTATAAATTGTTTTTGGATTGAAATAAATATTTTCCCCAAAAATTTCTGGATCTGGCGCAAATTTAACCGTAGTCCCCTGGATAAAAAAACCTGACTCAAATGTTTTTTCTTCCAATAAAGTCACAGGAACCCCTTGCGCGTAGCTTTGAGCCCACATTTTTCCCTGACGACGCACCTGGATCTCCAGATTTTTAGAAAGCGCATTCACAACAGAAAGCCCCACACCATGGAGACCGCCGGCTGTTTGATAAACTGTGTCTTTAAACTTACCCCCTGAATGCAAAGTCGTCAAGATAACCTCTAGAGCCGATTTTCCTGGAAATTTTGGGTGCGGATCCACAGGAATTCCCCGTCCATTATCCGCAATCTCCACGTGTGTTGTAGATACGCTGATGGCAATTTTGGTTGCAAAACCCGAAACCGCTTCATCCATGGCATTATCAAAAATTTCAGCAACTAAATGGTGTAAAGCCTTTTCATCTGTCCCTCCAATATACATTCCTGGTCTTTTGCGCACAGGCTCAAGGCCTTCTAAAACCTCAATATGTTCGGCGGTATAAGAAGCAGCAGGCTTTTTTGGAGAAGATGTATCAAAAATATTTTTCATAAAATCAAAAATACGGCTCTTTGCGTTTTCTTGCAATGCTTTTTTGAAAAAATATTTTTATCAATGGGTAAGCACAATACAATTGTCGGCTTTCCAGAACAAATAAACTTCATCATCCCAGGAAACGGGATGTTCCGCTTGCCTGGCTTGATTCGGAATTGTCGCAAGAATGACCTTACCGCTTTCAAGAAGAACATGATAAATCGACACATCTCCCAAATATCCAATTTCTTGAACGATGCCTTTAGTTGAATTTCGAGACATTTTAGGATTTTCTGTTGTGACAAATATTTTTTCCGGGCGAATCGCCACATGAACTTGAGATCCAACTGGAGCTGAAGCCGAGTGACTCACATACAAATCACACCCAGATTGAGTAGAGGTAACGAGCACATGATCAGGTTCATCTTCGACAACAAATCCTTCAAAGATATTGATTGACCCAATAAAATCCGCCACAAAAACAGAGTTGGGGAATTCATACACTTCTGTTGGCGTCCCCAGCTGCAGAATTTTTCCTTCTTGCATAATTCCAATACGCGAGGACATTGTCATGGCTTCTTCTTGATCATGGGTCACCATAACGAAGGTAACGCCAAGTTTTTCTTGGATATTGACGAGCTCAAACTGTGTTTTTTCCCGGAGTTTTTTGTCCAAAGCCGCCAGCGGTTCATCGAGCAACAAAACTTTAGGTTGCTTTACCAAACTTCTGGCAAGGGCTGTTCTTTGTTTTTGACCACCAGAGAGTTGATCTGGCTTACGCTTGGCATAATCTTGCAGCTGCACAAGCTCCAAAACATTTTCTAGTCTGCGTTTAATTTCGTTTTGAGGCAAATACTCTTGATGAAGCCCAAAGGCAATATTCTGGGCAACATTCATATGCGGAAAAAGAGCGTAGGACTGAAACATCATATTCACAGGCCGCTCATAAGGGGGATGATAGGTGATATCAATCCCATCAATAAAAATCTTGCCCGATGTGGGGGTTTCAAGACCTGCGATTAATCTTAAAATCGTTGTCTTCCCACATCCTGACCCCCCTAAAAGGGAAAAAAATTCATGTTTGTAGATAGAAAGTGAAAAATTATTAACAGATAAAAGACCATCGTAACTTTTGGAAATATTCTCAAGATGAATCAATGGCTTGATTTTTGGATCTTGCCAAGGTTCTAAACGATTAAAATGAGTTAATTTGACCATAAGTTATCCTTAAAAGAGATCCGCATTTTTTTTACAATATAAGATAATTTATCTTAATTTGACAAGAAAATTCATTCTTTATTCATATGTATAAAATCCGCGCTTTGTCTTGCGGCCTAAGAACCCTTTTCCCACATACTCAACGAGCAATGGACAAGGGGCATAGTGGTCGTTTTTAAGGTCTTTATGCAGCACATTCAAAATGAAAAGACAGGTATCAAGCCCAATAAGATCCGCAAGCTCCAAGGGACCCATAGGTTGATTGCTCCCCAAACGCATGGCTGTATCAATGTCTTTTGCGCTGGCGACATTTTCAAAAAGAACTTTAATGCCTTCATTAATCATCGGAAGTAAAATGCGGTTGACCACAAACCCCGGGCTATCAGAGGACAGAATATATGTTTTATTCAAAACGCTGACAAAGTTTTGTATTGTCAAAAGGGTATCTGGTGATGTGTTATCATGAGGAATCACTTCAACCAATTGCATATGAGGAACCGGGTTCATAAAATGAAGCCCTATAAATTTTGAAGGATTGTTGGAAAAAGAACTCAGAGTTTTGATACTGATTGAAGACGTATTGGTTGCAACAATCATATCTGGAAATGAAGGGAGGTCTCTAAAAATCTCAGCTTTAATTTCTATATTTTCCGTGACTGCTTCAATGATCAAATCACACTTGGGAAAGCTTTTCAAACTTTCTACATCATCAAAGAAATGATTCAAAACATCAGAAAGGTTTTTAGAATTTTTCTCACAAAATTTTAATAATGGTTTTTCAAGAAGAGATCTTGCATTTTTGAGGTAATCCAAATTTTGATCGTAAAGAAAAACTTTAAGCCCCGCTTGCAAACAAACCTGGGCAATTCCTCGGCCCATTTGGCCAGCCCCAATAACCCCAATCGATTCCATAAGCTTTCCTCCCAGAAAATAAAACCCAAATAAAAAACCCCGGAAGATCACTCCCGGGGGCAAAAAAATTATCGTCTATCGCCAAAGAGACGTAAAAGATGCATAAAAAGGTTGATGAAATCTAAGTAAAGCGTTAATGCTCCCATGATCGATTTCTTTTCTCTATCACCCTCTTCGTAGTAACTATCTTTGATCGCTTGGGTATCATAGGCGGTAAGGCCTGTAAAAATAATAACGCCGAGCAAAGAAATAACAAAAGACATGACCGAGCTCTGCAAGAATAAATTCACAAGACTCGCAATAACAATTCCAAAAAGCCCCATCATGAGAAAAGACCCCATTCCGGTTAAATCGGACTTTGTTGTATATCCCCAAAGGCTCATCGAACCAAACATACCAGCCGTAATGAAAAATGTGCGGGCAATGCTTGTGTTTGTATACACAAGGAATATCACAGAAAGAGATACCCCCATTAAGGCCGCATAAATCCAAAAGCAAAGCTGAGCCGTTGACGCTTTCATTGAGTTAATCCTCCAACTTAAAAAAAGCACCATCCCCAACGGGGCAAGCAAGACAACCCAGCGCAAAGGTGTGCCAAAAATTGCCGCCATCACTGCCGAATTTTCTGATGTCATAAACGCAACAATTCCCGTGAGCGCAAGCCCCAGAGCCATGTAATTGTAAATACCAAGCATATAAGAACGCAATCCCTGATTCAGAGATGTTTTTGTTCTAGAGAAAATAGTAGATTCTGAACGCATAATGTTCCTCCATAATTTATTAATCTTCAATTAAAGAGTGTATCAGAGAAAAATAAAAAAAGCAAATTCTAGTTGACACTTTCTTATTCTAGAAAACAAAAAAATTAAGCAGCGCGAATCAGAGTATAATTCACAAGTTCTTCGAAAAATTGTCGCATTTGATTTTGTGGGAAGATTTTTAAGTGACCCAACGCTTTTTCTTGGATTTGTTTTGAAAAAACAAGAGTATTTTCAACTCCATGATGTCGCTCGATAAAGTCTTGCACTTGAGGAAACTGCCCAAGATCTTTGGTTTTAAAGATGTTTTTGATCTGGGCGATTTCTTCTTCGGGGGCATTTTTTAAGGCGTAAATCAAAGGAAGTGTCATTTTCCCTTCCCAAAAATCATTGCCTGTGGGTTTGCCAAGCTTTTGAGCATCGCCGGTATAATCTAAAATATCATCTGCTATTTGGAATAAAGTCCCTAAAGACTCACCATATTCTCCAAGAGCCTTGATCTCTTCTTCCTTTGCGCCGCCCACAATCCCACCTATTTTACATGCAGCTGAGATGAGCTTTGCCGTTTTAGCTCCTATAATTTTTAAGTTTGTTTCCACATCCATGTCAAAATTTGACACATTCATCATTTGAATCACTTCGCCTTCTGCCATGGCCATAAAACTTCTAGAAATAATATCCAGAATTTCTATATCCTTGTTATCGATGAGCAATTGAAAGGATTTAGTAAACAAATAATCCCCCACCAAAATACTGTAGGAGTTCCCAAAGAGCTTATTTGCCGTTTCCCTCCCACGTCTTAAATGATTATCATCTACAACATCATCGTGGAGCAATGTGGCGGTGTGGATCATCTCAATTGAGGCCCCCATTCTGGCTGCTCTTTCAAAATCATCACCTTCCACAAGCGCGGTTGATGCAATCAGAAGCATGGGGCGAAATCTTTTCCCCCCAGCTTGCACCACATGTTTTAAAATATCTCGAATCATATCAATCTCATGATTGAGATTTTGTGCAATAATATTTTCTAAAATCACAAGTTCTTTTGCAAAGTTTTGGTTTAGCTTTAAAATTAAATCCATTTACCTATTTCTAAATTATAAAAGTTGGCTCTGATGAAAGCATAGTGATGAATAAGGTTTGGTCAAGACTATTTTTAACGCCTGCATAAAAAACTTTATCTTCCCGTTTTCACTTTAATCATTGCCCGGTTCCTCATGCGTTCAAAACTGGAAGAAAAAAGTTGATCTGTATAGGATTTTTCTAGGGTTTCTTTTGATGGATAAATGATTTCATCTGTTAAAATTTTGGGGTTAATCAAGGGATTTGATGATCTTATTGGATTTGCGCATTGAACAGTATTTGTAATGATCGCAATATTTTCAGGCCTTAGAATAAAATCAATAAAAATATGAGCCTCTTCTGGATTTGGAGCATCTTCAGGAATTGCCATAAGGTCGATCCAGAGGCTTGTTCCCTCACGGGGTGTTACATAACGAATATTGTTCTTCTTTGATCTATCTCGTGCAATACGCGCATCTGTTGACCATGTATGAGCCAGGCACAAGTCGCCATTCACAAGATCATTAATGATCACAGACGTAAATTTTCGAATAAAAGGCCGAAGGGGAAGCAAAACTTGAACAGCACTTTGTAAATCTTTTGGATCAGAGCTATTGGGATTTTTCCCTTGCGACTTCATAACAGCTGGAAAAAGCTCTACGGGAGAATCAATCAGCGATATTCCACAAAAGGCAAGTTTTTCAAGAATTTTTATGTCAAAAAGTGTTACCCACGACTCGGGAAGAGGTTTTCCTAATATATTTTCTACTTTTTCAATATTATATGCAAAACCAGACGTCCCCCAAAGATAGGGAATCCCATATTCATGATCTGGATCAATCGGACTTAATTTGTTTAAAATAGAAACATCAATCAGGGGAAAATTTTTTAATTTTGTCTTATCGATTTTTTTAAAAACTTTGGCTTGTTTTAACCTTTGAAAATAAGGATAAGCCGTTGGGAAGACAACATCATAACCCGTTTTTCCGCTCAAAAGCTTGGCTTCCAAAACTTCATTTGAGTCAAAAACATTGTAATTTACTTTGATGCCTGTTTCTTGAGTGAATTTTTCAAGAATCACAGGATCCATAAAATCTGCCCAATTATAAATGTTAACAACCCGTTTGGAATCAATGGAATAAGGGGCTGCAAAAAATAAAAATAGAAAATATGCAAAAACCATACCTCCTAAGATTTTTTTCATTGAGCATTCTCATTCATTTTTAAATAACCCTGTGCAAGTTTTATAAAATCTGAAACCTCCAGACGTTCTGCCCGCAAAGTTGGGTCAATTCCGCACATTTCAAGTAATTTATCGGCATGGAGTGTGAGTGTTTTTAAACTTGACCTGAGCATTTTCCTGCGTGTTCCAAAGGCAGAGCGCGTGATGAGCTCCATCGTCTCAAAGGGAACCTCTAAGGACTTGCGCAATGGCGTAAAATGGACGATGGAAGAAAAAACTTTTGGAGAAGGAGTAAAAGCTTCAGGTGACAAATCAAATAAAACTTTTGGAGAGCAAACCCACTGGGTAATGACAGATAACCGTCCATAATCTTTAGAACCAGGTTTTGCCACAATCCTTTGGGCCACTTCCTTTTGAAACATAAGGGTTAAACTCTCAAAACGCTGTATAATTTTCAGCCAATCCACCAAAAGAATGGTCGAAATATTGTAAGGCAGATTTGCAATGATTTTAAGTTTTGTATGGGGAAGAGACGTGTAATCAAAATTCAAAGCATCTGCTTCCAAAAGGGTAAACCTTGGATCTAGAATTGTATTTTTCAAAGCTTTAATGCATCTTGAATCTTTTTCAATGGAAACAAGAGCATCAACATCGCTTTCTAAGATTGCGCTTGTGAGCCCCCCTGGACCCGGCCCCACTTCAATGACCGTATCTCCTTTGCTTAAGTGCGCACTTTTCACAATTCTGCGCAGCAAATTAAAATCAAGAATAAAGTTTTGTCCCAAACTTTTTTTGGGAGCCAGGCCATATTCTTGAATAATTTCTTTGAGTGAACTCATCATTTTTATCCCATAATGTCTATCAAAGAGTTATTTTTAAGTTCTCTTAAATACTGAGTTGCAAAAAGAGCATACCGTTTTTGTTCAAGAGAATCTTTAATTTGATCACTTGTTGGTAAATCAGGCGCTTTGAAAGCTTTTTTACATAACATAAACATCACAATTCCATCTGGCGTCTTGATCGGTTTTGTTTGCTCATTTTCCTTTAAAAAACGCAAAATATCTTGCAAAACGGGAGATAGGCTCGTTGCTCTTAACGCATCATTTTTACTCAGCTTAATCTGGGGATTACCTGAAGCCTGTTTTTGAAAAGCCTCACAGGTTTTTGCCTCCATTAATGCATTGATATGAATACGTAGATTTTCATCAGACCATGTATCTGGTATCAGAACTTGATTAAATGAATAAAGCGTATCTTCAATGGACATGGCACCAGGGGCCTTAATATCTTTAAGTTGATAAATGATATATCCACCATCTGTTTGAATGGGATCTGAAGTATCGCCTGACTTCATCGACTTAATTGCTTTTTCCAAAACAGGATCATTTTGACCTAACACAATCCACCCTAAATCACCCCCGGATTCTGCAGTAGGAGACTTAGAAATTTGTTGGGCAACGATAGAAAAAGGAAGCCCTTGACGAAGTTGCACGACGATCTCTTTTGCTTTGGAAAGCAGATTATTATTTTGATTGGGTTCTAAGGGGAGAAAAATCTCAGAGACAAGGTATTTTGTTTGGGACCCTTGATATTTTATCTCCTGCAGCCTTTCTTGAATATCATCTTCTGTGACAACAACAGAGGCTTTATATTTTTCGCGAATAATTGTGACCCATGTGGATTGCGCAGTAAACTGACCTCGAAGGCTTTGGAGAAATGCTTCTTTTTTGGAAGCCGGCAGGCCTGTAAATTTTTCTGATATCCCGGATAAAATTTGATCAATTCTTTGTTTGTCCTCAACCACACCAAATTTTTCAGCTTCTTGTGTTTGCAACTGCTCATCAATCAAAGCATTCAGCGCTTGTTCTTGGAATTGCTTTTGCGTCATGTTCAGCAATTTGCTCATCCA
>CAIYWZ010000159.1 GCA_903930075.1 uncultured Alphaproteobacteria bacterium
GCCTTTTATGCACAAAGGATCGAAAGGGGCCTAAATAAAGCCGCGATAACAGCCATGATCAACCGTCAAGAGCTATTGCGTTTTTGCTGCCAGAAAGCTGTAATTTTTTCCTTGACCGATAATCCCCGTCCATATATGACGGCGGGGGGGGATGCTTTTGGTGAATAATGACGATAATTTGATGAAAGGATAGAAAAATGATGAAAAAGTTAAAATTAATGATTTTGGGAATGATGATTTCCATTGGGGTAAAAGGCACTGGAGATGAAGATAATTTTATAAAAGCATGTGAACGTTGGGATCTGCCTGCTGTTCAGGCATTTATTGATGCTGGAGCAGATGTGAATCAAACTCATTTTGATAGAAAAACATTTTTGTATATAGCAGTCGAGGGAAACATAAAATATATGGATTTTTACCACAATCAGACTCCTGAAAATCAAGAACATATTTCAGAAAACTTACATGATTTGATAGAAATTCTGTTGAGAAGCGGGATTGATGTAAATCGCACAAATACGAATTATCAGATTAAGCATATTGGAGACAAAGATATTTATTATGGAGGCTCGAAATGTCCTCTTCACGTTGCAGTTGAGTCGAGAAATATAAAAACAGTTAAGCTTCTTCTTGAATATGGTGCCAACCCTAATCTTTGGAGCTGTGTCTCAAGTTTGGGGACAAGACTAGCAGTGCCTGCGACGCCTTTGATGATAGCTAGCTATGGGGGAAATATAGACGCTGTTCGTCTATTGCTCTCTTATGGGGCTATTGCGCGGGAAGATTTTGTTTGGAATCCTGAACGTGAAAGGGAAGAAAACTTTTCTAACAACTTTTCATCTCCATGGGAGGTGTTAAATCGACAATATTCCAAACAAGCCGGATTTACAGCTTTAATGTATGCTTGGTATAATGGAAATATATGTGACAATCTATATACTCCATCTGAAAAAAATAAATGTAGAGAAATAGCTTGTATGCTTGTTAATGCGGGTGCAGATCCTCGTATTCTTGATAAGATTCGTGAATATCACCTTGAAGGTAATAACAGCATAAAAATGTCGACTGCTAGCTTTCATGAATACTATACCAACCATCCATGGTGGGGTCGTCGTAAAAATTTTATGATGGTTATTTCAGGATTTAATAAGCTAGAGCTTGAAAAGAAAATGACTGAAAATTCTCTTGAAAGTCGGGTTCTTGCTATTCCAGGATTAAACCAACTCATCACAAGCTATTTATAAATGAAAGAAAACATGCTCCACGGATGGATAAATCTTTATAAGCCTTGCGGGATGACCTCGAATGATGCGGTGAGTATCATTCGGCGGAAGTTGCGGATTAAGAAGGTAGGGCATGGGGGGACTTTGGATAGTCTTGCTTGTGGGGTTTTGCCGGTGGCCATTGGGGAGGGGACGAAGATTGTCCCTTTCGTGATGGGTCAGCGCAAGGAATATGTTTTTACTGTGCGTTTTGGGGAAATGCGCACGACGGATGATTTGGATGGGGAGATTTTGGAGACTTGTGATGTTTTTCCAGGGCCCCAAGAAATTTTGGATAAAATCCCTTTTTTTATGGGGGAGCAACAGCAGATCCCGCCTAAATATAGCGCGCTCAAGATTGGTGGTCGAAGGGCCAGTGATTTGATGCGTGAGGGGGAGGATGTGGAATTGGCTCCGCGCACGATCATGATTTATGATTTGGAGCTTCTGCGTCAAGAGGACGTGCGGCATTTTACTTTTCGGTTGGAGTGTTCGAAGGGGTTTTATGTGCGCAGTTTTGCCAGAGACATTGCGGCAGTTTTGGGAACTCTTGGATGCGTTTCTTATCTTGAACGCACGCGTGTTGGCGCAATGAAAAAAGAAAATGCGATTTTGCTGGAAAAAATAATCGAAATATGTCATATTGAAAGAGATTATTCTTACGTTTATTCTATAAAGGCTGTTCTGGACGACATCCCGGCAGTTCTTGTAAGTAGCGAAGAAGCGTCAGATTTAAGAATGGGGCGCTCTATCCCTTGGCCAGATACGGCCTTGAATGGAGACGTTTTATGTCTTGAAAATGATTTAGAGCTGGGGATTGCAACGGCCAATTTGGGGTTGCTGTCACCAAAAAGAAACTTTGTATATAATAAGGAGTAGATCGATGTCGATTACACTGGCGCGTAAAGCGGAACTAATTAAAGAATACGGAATTAAAGAAGGAGATACAGGATCTCCCGAAGTCCAAGTGGCTATTTTAACGGAAAGAATCAGAAATCTGACCGATCACATGGGTGTCCATGCAAAGGATTTTCACTCAAGAAGAGGATTGCTCATCATGGTTGGACAACGTCGTCGTCTTTTGGACTATGTCAAAGGAAAGAGCCACGAACGTTATCAAACATTGATCACCCGTCTTGGTCTGCGTCGATAATTTTACTAAAATGCGTCACCTTGGAGTTTGTTCAAGGTGACTTTTAATTTAAATCATATGTTAAGGAATTGTTAATGTTTAATATTGTTCGTGAAGAAATTGAATGGGGTGGCCGTCCACTGGTCATGGAAACAGGACGCATTGCCCGTCAGGCCGATGGTGCTGTTTTAATAACGTATGGAGAAACCATCGTTTTGTGTACTGCTGTAGGCGTTAAAAAAGCCTCTCCCGATATTGATTTTCTTCCACTGACAGTGCATTATCAAGAAAAAGCTTTTGCAGCTGGCAAAATTCCAGGTGGATTTGTTAAGCGCGAAGGAAGACCAAGCGAGTTTGAAACCTTGAGCTCAAGACTCATTGATCGCCCAATTCGCCCTCTTTTCCCAGAAGGATTCCACAATGAAATCCAAATCGTTTGTACGGTGATGAGCCACGATCTTGAGAATATGGCTGATATCGTTGCCATGATTGGCGCATCCGCTGCGTTAAGCATCTCAGGTATCCCCTTCCAAGGCCCAATTGCCGGAGTGCGCGTTGGTTACAAAAATGGCGAATTTATTCTCAATCCTTTGCTCGATGAAATTAAAGATTCCGATCTCGAATTGCTTGTTGCAGGAACTAAAGAAGGTATTTTGATGGTTGAATCTGAAGCCAAAGAGCTTTCAGAAGAGATTATGCTGGGTGCTGTTATGTTTGGACATCAAGCATGCCAACCCGTCATTGACATGATTAACAAATTGAAAGAAAAAGCTGGAAAGCCTGTTTGGGAATCAAGCGTTACTTCAATTGAAGATCACCCCGTTTATAAAAAAATTGAAAAAGCGGCACTCAAAGAAGTCAAAGCTGCTTATAAAGAAAAAGAAAAGCTCAAGCGTTATGCAACATTAGATGCGATTGCTGAAAAACTCACAGAAGAGTTTGTCAATGATGATGCCTCTAAAAAAGATGTTTTAGGCGCTCTAGAGCATCTTAAATATACCGTTATGCGTGATATGATCTTGAGTGACGGCGTTCGTGTTGATGGACGTGATACAAAGACAATCCGCCCAATTCTTGGTGAAGTTGGTGTATTGCCCAGGGCCCATGGAAGCGCGCTTTTCACCAGAGGTGAAACACAGGCTTTTGTGGTGACAACGCTTGGAACGGGACAAGATGAACAGCTTATTGATGCCTTAGAAGGTGAATATAAAGAAAGATTTATGCTCCATTATAACGCTCCATCATACTCTGTGGGCGAAGTTGGTAGAATGTCTTCCCCGGGACGCAGAGAAATTGGTCATGGAAAACTCGCATGGCGCGCAATTCGTCCAGTATTCCCCAATAAAGAAGCTTTCCCGTATACAATTCGTGTGGTTGCAGAAATCACTGAAATGAACGGCTCTTCCTCCATGGCAACCGTTTGCGGCTCTTCATTGGCACTTATGGATGCGGGTGTTCCCTTAGTCAGACCTGTTGCTGGAATTGCCATGGGATTGATCAAAGAAGGCGATAAATTCTCCGTTCTTTCTGATATTTTGGGTGATGAAGATCATCTTGGAGATATGGATTTTAAAGTCACAGGAACAGAAAAAGGCGTAACAGCCCTTCAAATGGATATTAAAATCACGAGCATCAATGAAGCGATTATGAAGCAAGCGCTTTCTCAGGCAAAAGATGGAAGAATCCATATTTTGGGTGAGATGAACAAGGCCCTTGGCACAGCAAGAGAAGAGCTCAATGGCAATGCACCTCGTATTGTCACATTTACAATTCCTAAGGAAAAAATCCGTGAAGTGATTGGAACGGGCGGAAAAGTGATTCGTGAAATCGTTGAAGTCACCGGCGTTAAAATTGATATCGAAGACGAAGGCACTGTTAAAGTTGCAGGATCCGATCCAGAAAAGATGGAAGAAGCAATCGCATGGATTAGGTCAATTGCTCTCGATCCCGCAGTTGGCGATATTTTGGATGTAGAAGTTGTAAGGCTCGCAGACTTTGGTGCATTTGTCAGCTTTTGGAAAGGTCGTGACGGTTTGGTTCACGTGAGCGAACTTGAGCATAAACGTGTGGAAAAAGTCAGCGACGTGGTTAAACTTGGAGACAAATTCCAGGTTAAAGTGATCGGCATTGAAGAAAAAGGTAAAATTCGCTTGAGCCGTAAAGCCCTGATAGAAAAAGTTTCAGCAGAACAAGCGTCATGAAAACATTAAATTCTCTTTTTATAGGCAATAGGGAGATTCTCCCTCTTATTGAAGGCGGAAAAGGAATTTCAGCCAGTAACGGCCGTAGTGCTGGAGCATGGGCTTTTACGGGCGGTATTGGTACTTTTTCTGGAGTAAATGCGGATAGCTATGACCGTGATGGAAATATCATATCCCAAATTTACACTGGCAAAACCAGAACGGAAAGACATGAAGAACTCATCCAATTTGGCATTAACGGTGGCATTACCCAAGCCCAGATCGCCCATGAAATTTCAGGTGGTCATGGCATGATCAATATGAATGTTTTGTGGGAAATGGGCGGGGCTGTTCCCATTATTCATGGCGTTCTTGAAAAAGTCAAGGGGTTGGTTCATGGGATTACCTGTGGAGCAGGCATGCCTTATAAACTTGGTGAAATTGCAAAAGAATACGATGTATTATTTTATCCAATCGTTTCTTCAGCAAGGGCATTTAGCGCTCTATGGAAAAGGGCATACCATAAATTTAGTGAAAACTTAGGCGCCGTTGTCTATGAAGATCCCTGGCTTGCCGGTGGTCATAATGGTTTGAGCAACGCCGAAGACCCAACCAAACCACAATCTCCCTATGAACGCGTTTTGGCTTTACGTCAAGTTTTAACAGAATTTGGTCACTCCATGATCCCCATCGTTATGGCAGGCGGCGTATGGTGGCTCAAGGAATGGGAAGATTGGATTGATAATGAAGAATTGGGCCCTATTGCCTTCCAATTTGGAACACGCCCCTTATTAACTCAAGAAAGCCCCATATCAGATGCATGGAAAAATCACCTCCTAACCCTAAACCCAGGCGATGTATATCTGAATCGTTTCAGTCCAACAGGATTTTATTCATCTGCTGTGGAAAATGCGTTTTTAAAAGAACTGCAGGGAAGAGAAGCCCGTCAAGTCTCTTATGCAGAACAGGCAACGGGAGAGGCAACTTTTGGCTTTGAATACGGCCCCAGGAAGCGTCTTATCTTTTTGAATGCTCAGGATCATGCTATGGCAACAAAATGGGCCCAATCTGGCTATACGGAAGTTTTAAAAACACCTGATCAAACTGTTGTTTTTGTCACCCCTGAAATCGCAGATACCATTCATAAAGATCAAGTCGATTGTATGGGATGTTTAAGTGCATGTAATTTCAGCAATTGGTCTCAAAATGAATCCCATACAACAGGAAGAAAGCCAGATCCAAGATCTTTTTGTATTCAAAAAAGCTTGCAGAGCATTGCGCATGGAGGAGATATTGAGAATAATTTGATGTTTGCCGGTCATAATGCCTATCGTTTTGCGCAGGATTCTTTTTATAATGACGGATTTATCCCAACAGTCAAACAACTTGTTGAAAGGATTAAAACAGGATATTAGAATGGATCAGTTTGGATTTTCTACCAATAGTCAGGGAACTCAACATCTTCTCATTATAGATATATCTGAAGTTTTGTCTTATCAAGGTTCAAGCCCGATTCTTTTGGAAAAAGGAGTGGTTTCTTTTTTAAAAGCTCCCTTTAATCATTGGATTTTTGTGGCAGATCAAAAAGAATCATTTCACCAATTTGGGGCCCTGCCCAAAAAACTCCCTAGCGGTGTTTTTAAAATTGAGGCAAACGGTTTTAACCCAGAAGATATTCAGTTGGGATGGGGTTTGGGAAGTTATCAATTTGGTCGGTATAAAACAAAACCCAAAGAAAAATTAGTTTTTCTTTTTGTGGAAAATCTTGAAGTCAAAAATGTATTGAGCGCAATCTATACAACACGCGATCTCATTAATACACCGCCCAATGACATGGGGCCTTTTGAATTTGCCCAGTATGCAAAGAATCTTTTTAAAGATTCTCCAGAAATCAAAGTTCAAATACATGATACAGAAAAAGACTGGCCAAGTGTTTTTGCTGTGGGCTCTGGAAGCGATAGAAAACCTTATGTTCTTGAAATTGATTGGTCTCCAGAAAATTCAAAATTCTCTTTGGGAATTGCTGGAAAAGGTATTTGTTTTGATACAGGTGGCTACAACCTCAAAACAGGCACGGGCATGAATCTGATGAAAAAAGACATGGCTGGCGGAGCTCAAGCCTTGGCTTTGACAAAATGGATTTGTGACGCAAAACTGCCTATTAAGCTCAAAACGATCATTCCTCTGGCCGAAAACAGCATTTCTGGCAGAGCTTATCGACCATCTGATATTATTCGCACCAAAAAAGGAATCACCGTAGAAGTCGGCGATACGGATGCTGAAGGCCGTATTGTTTTGTGTGATGCCTTACATGCACTTTCAGAAATCGCTCCCGATTTGATCATTGATTTTGCAACACTCACCGGCGCTGCAAGAGTTGCCTTAGGAACAGAATTGCCGGCTGTTTTTTCCAATCATGATCAAACAGCCCGTGACCTCGTTGCCCTATCTCATGACATACACGATCCTTTGTGGCATATGCCTTTATACCATCCTTACCGTGAGTCGCTTTCAAGTAAAATTGCGGATATAAATAATATCGGCAGTACATCTTATGGTGGCGCCATTACCGCCGCTCTTTTTTTGAACGACTTTGTGCCTACCCATATCCCCTGGGTGCATATTGATTTTATGGGATGGAATTTAACCTCAAAACCTGCGCGCCCTGAAGGCGGAGAAAGCATGGGGATGCGTAGTGTTTTTGAATTCCTCAAAAGAAAGACAATATAATGCAATACCCTAAACTTTTTTTAAAAAAAGGAAGTCATCACCGATTCAAAAATGGCTCTCCCTGGATATACTCCAATGAAATTCTTTTAAATGCAGAGGCAAAAGCTCTGATTCCTGGTAGTTTAGTTACCTTATGCATATCTGAAGAATCAGGCGGCAAAGAACTTGGTGTTGGATATTTTAATCCGCACTCTTTGATTTCGTTTAGACTTTTGAGTGAAACAATAGAAGAGATTAATCTGAACTTTATCACAAAGAAAATAAAAAATGCCGATTCCCTGCGTCAGCAATTTTTTTCAGCGCCTTATTATCGCATGATCTACGGAGAAGCGGATGGATTGCCTGGCCTTGTCATCGATCGTTATGGAGATACGTTTTCTCTCCAATCAAATACTGCAGGTATAGAGCTTTTAACCCCACTCATCGTTGAGGCTTTACAAAAAAGTTTTAATGTCAGGCATCTTGTTCTTAAAAACGATACTCCTGTACGCATGTTAGAAGGATTAGATCTCTATTCCAGAGAAGAAATTGGAACTCTCTTAGAGCCAACGGTTATTATCGAAAATGATATCGAATTTCTGTGTGACTTAAGAGAAGGTCAAAAAACAGGTTGGTTTTATGATCAAAGGGATAACCGTAAATTTGTCGCTTCATTTGCAAAGAATAAATCTGTTTTAGATGCATATTCATATATTGGCGGGTTTGGTATCAATTGCGCGGTGAATGGGGCTAAAGAAGTCATATGTTTAGATCGCTCGGAATCTGCTCTGGAATATTCACGAGAAACTTCCAAGAATTTGAAAATTGATGACCATATTCACTTTCAAAAAAATAATGTTTTTGATTTTTTTGAACAATACACAGGGAAACTTTTTGATATTATCATCTTAGATCCCCCCGCTTTTATTAAGTCAAGAAAAGACCTGCAGGCAGGCGTTAAAGGTTATGCCAAACTGCTAAAAATGGCCCTTCCTCATGTTAAAACAGATGGATTTGTTTTCTTTGCTTCCTGTTCTCATCATTTAACGTTAGAACTATTCCAAGACGTTGTATCACAAGGGGTATTGTCAGCAAAAAGAAATGCGCGTATCTTAAAAACCGTAGGGGCTGGAATGGACCATCCTATTCATCCTCACTTATTAGAAACTCAGTATTTAAAAGGTATATTTTTTCAAGTATCCAGTTAATAAAAAAATCGCTAAAGAGGAAGACATTTATGATTAACGTCCAAAAAATAAAAAATGTAGGCATTTTAGGTCTTGTTGGTCTTCTCCTGATCGTCTTATTTTTTTCAGGCACTTTTAAAACACAAGACGGATTACCATTGCATACAATTTATCGGGGGAATAGCATAGAACCTGTTTCACTCGATCCCCATCTGTCTGGATCCCTAAATGAAGCAAATATTCAAAGAGATATTTTTGAAGGCCTCACAACAAAAGGCCCCAATGGTAACATCATACCAGGAGTTGCTAAACGCTGGGAAGTCAGCGAAGATCAGATGAAGTGGACATTTTTTTTACGTAAAGATGCAAAATGGAGCAATGGTGAACCGGTTGTTGCAAGCAACTTTGTGGAAGGATTAAAAAGAGCCATCGACCCCAAGACAGGCGCTTCATTTTCATTTTTATTAAAACCCATTTTAAATGCTGAAAAAATTCTCAAAGGTGAAGAAAAAGACTTATCTAGACTTGGCGTGAGAGCCATTAATGATTACGTTCTTGAAATAGAACTAGAATCCCCAGTTTATCATCTTTTGAATCTTTTAGCACATCACACGGCATATCCGTTCCCTTATAAAGTTTATGAAGAACATAAATCTAAATGGACAAATCCTCATTATATTGTTTGTAATGGTCCTTATAAATTAACAGAATGGATTCCTCAATCGCATATTAAACTTACCAAAAATGATGAATATTGGGATAAAAAAAGCGTGCGTACCCCCAATATTGTGTATTACCCCACAGAAGATAGCCATAGTGAGCTCAAACGTTTTATTGCCGGCGAAATTCATACAACTGAAACCATTCCTCAAGATCAAATTGAATGGATAGAGCAGAACATGAAGAGCAACCTCAGAACCTCACCCTATGCTGGGATTGTATTTTATGCATTTAATATGACCATAGAGCCCTTTAAAAGTAACCTCAAACTCAGGCAAGCTCTTGCTTTAGCAATTGACCGCGATTTAATTTCATCAAAAATTGCAAAACTTGGCGCAAAACCTGCATATTCATGGATTCCTAAGGGTATGGGAACATACAAATCTCAAGATGTTTTCTTTGCATCCATGAGCCAGACAGAAAGAGAAGAAAAAGCCAAAGCACTTTTTACTGAAGCGGGTTTCTCCCTCGAAAATCCTTTAAAAGTAGAAATTTTACTCGGCAGTAGTCATTTCGAAAAAAATTTAGCAATCGCAATTTCAGGAATGTGGAAGAAAACTCTCAACATAGAAACGGCTCTTCGTGATGAAGATTGGAAATTATATGTCGCAAGCAGAGCTGAAAAAAAATTCCAAATCATTCATCTCAATGGTAGCGCAGATTTCCCCATACCAAGTGCATTTTTAGAGATTTTCTTATCCGATCATAATGCCGGTGGTTATGTAAATGTGGAATTTGACCATCTCGTACACACAGGAATTTCAGAAGCAACGCTAGATGAACAGAATAAGCTTTTTGCAGAGGCAGAAACAACCTTACTCAATGATATTCCGGTCATCCCCTTATACTATCCCACTAAAAAACATTTAGTGAATATAAACATTCAAGGATGGGTGGATAATTTTATAGATGTGCATCCTTCAAAGTATCTATTCATTGTCGGGAAATAGAACTATTTCAATAATGAAATGATATCATTTCAAATATTTATATTGAAAAAAAAGAAATAACTCTATATATACTTTCTTGTGTGTTGGCGCAAGGCTCGCACACAAAAGGATAGTTAGAATAATCCTCCCATTTTTCTAGCTATCACATCTAGGACTTGCTCTCCCAAGTTCTAGAGACGTTTGCAAAAACGTTATATTCCAAAATACTTGGGGCTAAATCTTAAGAATGATTTGGCCTCTTTTTTTTACTTAAAATTTGGTGAAAATGGAGGAGAGAGAGGGATTCGAACCCTCGGTACACGCGAGGTGTACAACGGTTTTCGAGACCGCCCCATTCAACCGCTCTGGCATCTCTCCATGGAATTCTTTTATCTCAAATCTATCTTTCCTGCAAGATTTATATTTTTTGAGTGGATAAACTTATGTACCTTATGGTATCTTTATTTTAAATTATCTCAAACTATGCATGAGTTTCATTGTGGTGCGCCCGACGGGATTCGAACCCATGGCCTCAGGATTAGGAATCCTGCGCTCTATCCTTCTGAGCTACGGGCGCATTAAAGTCTAACTAATAACAGTTTTTGATGTTAGAATAAAGAAAAATATAGCTAAATTCATAAAAGTTTATGATGAATAATTTTATTTTAGAAAGGTGACGGGTTAAATTGAAACACTTAAGATTGAATCTAATATTCATAATATTATTTTCGTTTTATTCAGTATTTGGGTCCACAGGAGAAATTATTTTAAATCCGGAATTTAGCGATCTGAAAGATCCTCTCCACGAAAGCTCCAGTTTATGCACAAGTATTTTTGGTGGAGGACCAGGAAGTTTAAAAGGCTTAAAACGTAAAGCAAAAGCCGATGTAAAGTCCATCACAAAAAAACTTTTTTCTTTAGGATATTTTGATGCAAAAACTGAATTTGCCATAAATAAAATATTTCCTTTTACTGTTAAATTTACCGTTCATCCTGGCATTCGGTTTAAAACAACAGCATTTCAATTTTCGGATAAAAACAATCAAAATCACAAAGATATTTTTGATGAAATCTCTTTAGAAGCCTTTCCACAAGAGGCAGTATTTTCTTTTTATGATTATGAAGTTGCACGAAAAAAGATGCTTAAAATATTACAAAGAAAAGGTTTTGCATCTGCAGAAATTGAGCTACCAGAGCTAAAAATTGATTACGACACAAAAAAAGTAACGGCTGTTTTCCCGATTTTTTTAGGCAAAATATATACATTTGGAGATTATGTGATCGAAGGAAAACCCGAAGATCTTGATGTTAAATTTCTTGAAAGAAGATTTTTCTGGAAAAAAGATGAAATTTTTAATATTGATTTGCTAGATGCATCAAAGGAAGAAATTTTAGATTTACAAATTTTCAGCATTGTTTCCATAGATAAAACTCCAGAAAAAGATCAACAAAAAATAAAAATAAATCTTAAAAAAAATAAGCCACGAACTGCCAGTCTTCTTTTAAGGTATTTTTCAAACGAAGGGTTTGGCGGTGTGGCTTCCTTAAAACATCGGGATCTTTTTGGAAATGCAGAACAGTTTGATGTTACACTTAAATATTCAACAATAGAAAAAAGCATGATTGGAACATTTTTGAAGCCAGATATTTTTGATGTTTTAAATCAAAAGCTTTTTCTTCAATTTGGTCTTTTGTACTTAACTCAATCTTCATATGAAACTGGATTTTTTAAAACAACTTTAGGAATAAAATCCAAATGGAGTAAAAATATTTCATCTTCTGTGCTGCTTTCTTTCGAAAAGAAAAATGAACAAAAAAGTTTATTTCCAAACAACTCTCTTCCTGTATGGTCAAATTTGCTTTACGCCCCTGTCGAACTCAAATGGGACACCAGAGATTCAACATCTAATCCTAAAAAAGGTTGGCTTTCTTCAATAACCCTAGCCCCTTATTTTCCTGTGCATTCTAATTCTGCAAGCATGCAAATGGAATTTGCACAAACAGCATATTTGAGCTTTTCAGATCTTACCTACGGACTCAGTTTTAAAATAGGCACTTTTTTAAATACATCTTTAGATGTTTTACCCATACATAAACAATATTTAGGGGGTGGAGATGGCTCTGTTAGAGGATATGCCCCTGCTCTTTTAAGCAGTGGAATTATAGGGATTCTTCCAAATACCGATACAAATAGCACGAATACGACATGGGCTCCATATCATGGAACATTATCCAAAATAGAATTCACCCAAGAATTACGTGGCAAAATAAATAGTTGGATGGGATGGGTCGGATTTTTGGATATGGGCGTTTTCTCAAATAATGCGAATCCTTTTGTGGATATTGAACTCATGAAAGAACGTGATTTTGAAAAGCAAGTTGCTCCATTGAGCGTGGGATTTGGTGTAGGTATGAGCTTTGAAACGCCCGTTGGTCCAATTCGATTTGATATTGCTCTTCCCATGACACGTAGGCACGTAGGAGACAAAGTCGTTGATGGGAGTTTCCAGTTTTATCTCAGGTTTGGACAAGGATTTTGATGAAAAAGTTATTTTTAAAATTTTGTTTATTTTTTTCTGTCATTCTTTTTGGAATCTATCTTTCTTTACCATTCATTTTGGAACAAGGCGTAGAGTTTATTTCAAGATCTTCCGATTATGATATCAAGATACACAATTTAAAAAACAATATTTTGCACATAGAAATTGAAAAAATAGATATTTTCAATAAAAAAACACAAGAGAAAATTACTTTTTCCAACTGTTCGTTTTTATTATCTTTCATTCATTTGCTTAAAGGAGAAATTCAATTTCAAAATTTAGAGATTCACAAAATCCAAAAAGATAATTTTTTATTGGATCATATCAAAGGCAATATTACGGCTAATCTTTTCAACAAAAGTGTAATCGCAGAATTATTCTCTCCCCTTATAAAAAATATTTCCTTTAAGTTTCAATATAATAAAGTGCCCACAGCTATTGCCCGCGCAGAAATAGAAAAAATATCTTATGAAAACTTTTATGCTGATTTAGGCTTGATTTATCTGGAATTAAATCCATCACAAACTCTTGAAACAAAGTTTATTTTTAAAAACGCAAACCTACACGGAAGCACTCTAGAAACCTTAATGGTTTCCGCATCAGGTCAGCACTTCAATGATTTTAATATAAAAAATGGGAAAATGAGCATTTTATCAAATATTGGACATTTACAAGGGGATTTTAACCTACAAGATAAAATTATTTCATATAAAGCATTCGCAGCTTCTTCAC
>CAIYWZ010000160.1 GCA_903930075.1 uncultured Alphaproteobacteria bacterium
CCATTGCCAGAGATACGAACGTAGCCTTTGGTCATAGAATCGATGCCGCAAAGAATTTAGCCGGGTTGGGAGAGGAATATAAACATCAAGCAGCACAAATTTGCCGCTCAATCATCGCCGACGCGACCCAGGATCAGCGTATAAAAATCTTGGCTGAAAAAGCTTTGAAAGGCATGGGCAGCTTTTAAGAAAAAAAGAGCAAATGCAAATTTTAAGAGAAAAAGTTGAGACAAGGGCGCGCATGATACGCTCTCTCAACCGCTAGGGTTACCTCCCGATGTCCCTTCAAATGTAGGTCAAATTTGTGTTTGAGGAGGTGTGAACTTACACACACGTCATTTTTATCTTGCATTTTTATAAAAATACGTCTATACATTTTGAATATAAACCATGAAATGAGAAAGAATCTAAAATGAAATACAAAAGAATGATTATTATACTTGCGCTTTTACTGACAATGGGTGGGAAGGGTTTCTGCTCTGGGGAAGAGCATTTTTTTAACAGAGAGCGTAATATTGGCATAAAGCGCCCCTTTGAGGAATGGAGAGGTTCTTCCCAAAGACTTCTAGAGAATGTCACAGGGTTGCTGCGTGAAGGCGCGGATGTGCATCAGGTCAAAACCCATTTGGCCTATTCTCATTTTAGGGCGCTCAGTGGTAATGTAGAGGCTCAAACGTTGGTTTTGGATTTTGTTCAAGATTTTTTTACAAACAGATTAGATATAAAATATATAGAATTGTTTGGAAAAATTGCCCTTCATATTGCCATACGGGCAGGCCACCTAGACGTTGTCAAGTTGCTTATTGAAAAGGGTGTGGGCTTAGATAACGTCAATGGGGATGGATGGGGGGCTCTTCATCTTGCGGCAAAGGCAGGTCACCTCAATGTTGTGAAGTTTGCCCTTGAAAGGGGAGAAGACATCAATCATCCAAATAAGCGTGGATGGACAGCTCTTGATCTTGCGGCAAAGGCCGGTCACTTATATGTTGCTCAATTTCTCCTTGAAAGGGGAGCGATTATGCCCCGTTAAAGGGTGTAATTTATCTTAAATGACATTGAATAATTAAATATTTATTAAGAATTTCGTGGTATACATGAATAATATAAGAATCAATGTAAAGGTGTAAAATTGAGACAAGTTGCTTTCATGATTGTTTTTTCTTTCAGCTTTCCTGCGTTTTCCTGTGGAGCTGAGGCTGTTGTCTTGGCATTTGGACCAACGATTTTCCAAAATGTGTGTCTTCCCGCGTGCAAATGGTGCTCAGGATCGATTCATGATGTTTTGGAAACGCCTCAGGAGAGGGAAACCCGGGAATGGCTCCATGGACTGACCTCTTCGGATCCGCAGGATCGTAAAATGACTTTGGAAAATTGCCAGATCAATATTTTTGAAAATGAGGGGGAAGCATCGTCCTCTAAGTCGTCTCTTTTGGCGCGTTTGCTTGAAGGTGAAGACCCCAGTTTTAAAGGGGAATTACAACGTTTGAACCAGAATCTCAAGGGCAAAGGTATTCCTTTATATGACCTTGCGTTTGGTCAAACGGTCCATGCCCTTGTTTTTCATGATGAAAATCATATTTTTCCCATTGGAGGGTGGATTCGGGAGCCTTCCCATCACGCCTTTGATTTTCTTTTTAAAGGGGGAAAACTTTCCTTTGATGAAGAAGTTGAGAAACTATCCCTTGAAAAAATTGTCTCTCGCATGAATCAAATCTTAAGCAAAAGTGAAGAACCAGAGGAAGGGCTTTTTTTATCTCCTTCGGGGCGCAGGTTTTATAAATTTGGACCCACCTATATCTTTCCCTTATCTATCGGGGAAATGGACACGTCCTTGCATATTCCTCTGGATACCGCGCATTACAAGATAGGATTTGAAGGTGTGAAACAGATGCTCTCCAAAGAAGGTATTGATGACCAAGACTTTTTTTCTCAGACCGGGAGGGATCTTTTAGAAGCAACACAAGAGGAGACCAAAGAGGGGGAGACCAAAGAAGATAACACTCCCAATGCGATGAACAATGAAAAGCCTGGTCATTTAGAATCTTCAAGAAATACTTTCAAAAAAAGAAGTATTGCGCGCTTGAAAAATTGCTTTGGATGCATTCATGATTTTCTAGAGAAAGATCCTGACAAACTTAAGGCCGAAAACTTGAAACGTGAACGTTTGAACAGTGTCATCAAAAATCCCAATTTGCAAGAAAGTATGATTGATTTTAAGATGAAAAATTGCGATGTTCATCTCTTTGATCACACCCCCGATTTTCTAGACCCAGGTCTTTTAACCCCTGCCCAAAAAGAACTCCAGATGATTTGGGAACACAAAAAAGATCTTCTGGATATAGAGCTCACCTCCTTCATCCACATCCTTGTCTTCGAGAACGATACGCCAACGCTGCTCCCCATTCACGGAGTGATCAAGAAACCCAATCTGCAAAACTTTGATCATCTCTTTAAAGGGCAAGGGTATTCCACCCGGAAACCCTTGGATAAATTCCTTGGTGTCCTCAATGGCAACCTGGAAAACTCCACGGACCCAGAGAATTCCCCCTATGAAGGCCTCTATATCTCGCCCACACAGCGCCTGTTTTACAAATTCGGATCCACCTATTTCTTGCCGCTGACAACTGACGAACTCCCAGTTCAACCCCCGCGGCAACTTTCTGTTTCGCCATAAATAGGCCCATTACATTTCCCGCGTGATATAAACTTCTTTAGATGTCATTGCATGTTCTTTCATGTATTCATTTATACTTATCTTTTATATCACAAAATCAGGAGATTTGACAAGGAAAAATCTGGAAAAACCTTTGGTTCATGAGGTAGGATTAAGCCTTTGCTCTCTTCATTGGGAAATTATTTTATTTTTAACCTTGATTTTTTTAAGATGAGCCCTTATATATCTTTTGTCATAGTACCCCACACTTATTTAAAAACCTCAAAAATATAATTTTGTAAAAGCCCCACAAGATAGAGTAGGCGCTGGTTTCCTGGATTGCAGAAATAGTCTTTGAGAAGATCAAA
>CAIYWZ010000161.1 GCA_903930075.1 uncultured Alphaproteobacteria bacterium
CTTTATTTACAAGAAGTATGAGCAGCTGTTAGCCCAGGTTGGGGACACGGGGTGCCCAGCTGCGCAGTTTTGTGAGTGCCTTCTCTTTATCACTCAAATTTTTAATAAAAGGACTTAAATCGACATCAAAAGCTATATTAAATTCATCACGCACCTGAAATTTAGCGTGCTTTCTTTCAATTGCCCCATTATCGGGTGATATAAGAACGTTTTCACAAGCAAATATCCAATTAACATTGGACGCGAAATAGAAGAAAAATACAATAAAAATTCTAAAAAATGACATGAGTCCACCTCTGCTTCTAAATAGCTAAATCAAAAAAGCCGTCAGATAACGTGCCAACTTTTGATTTTCTTCCAGAAGGAGATTTGAAAAAATTTTGATGTCTTTCATACCAATCTGGAGGCAATACATTTGCTTTGGCCATCTTGTTGTACAATAAAACTTTATGTTTTGCATGCCATAAATAAGTTTTGTCCAAAAAAATCAGTTTACCAATTTTTTCTAAAGCCTCATCTTTATGATCTGGGCCAGCAGTTTCTACAATCGATTTAACCAGCTTTAAAATATTTCTCGATGAATATGCAGTATCCAATAAATTCAAAGCTTTAAGTTTTGGGAACTCAGATGGATCTAATATTGCCAAAATACTCTCAATGGGAGAGTTAGCTGTGGAATAACCAATTGGATTAGCAGAAAAATCAAGAAATTCAAGGGAATCCTTAATCTCAGGAACACTCGCTAAAAAACGCTTTATCAACTCTAAACCTTCATTATCTATATTACAACCAGTGATTTTAATCGTTTTAATTGGACTTCCTGGTACTATTTTTTCTCTCATTTTTTCTATAAAAGGAGTTATTCTCGTATAGCCAGCCTCGTCAAAAGCTTCACCGGCATCATCTCCACAAATCTTCTCACGATTATACACAAGCTGGGAGGTTTCTAGATCCTCAGACTCAGATCCGAATAGACTCTGTATACTCAAAATCAAAAACAAAAATATAAACTTCATAATATCCTCCGGGGTTAATTATTAACTTCAATTAAAGCATATGGTTTGCGCGTTGAAAAAGTAAAGGCTTTTTTTCGTGATTATTCAACTTGAATTTCTTTCAGAGATCAAAAATGTGCCTGTGAAATAACTGAAAAAAACGACATCGCTAAAGAATTATCTTGAGCCTCAGCTCATCTGCTTATAAACTTAAGATGTAATTTTGGAGGATAAAAAATGTATGATCAAAATAATATTTTTGCAAAAATTTTGCGCGGTGAAATTCCTGCAAAAAAAGTTTATGAAGATGAATATGCTCTGGCGTTTCATGATATCAGCGCCAAAGCTTCTGTTCATGTTTTGGTGATCCCCAAAGGGCCTTATATTTCCTTTTCAGATTTTGTTGAAAAAGCAGATGATGTTACGGGGTTTTACAAAGCCGTTGAGGAAACGATAAAACTTCTTGATTTAAAGCAAGGTTTTCGGTTAATTTCGAATTCTGGAATAAATGGTGGACAAGAGGTGCCCCATTTCCATATACACATCCTAGGGGGCGAGAAATTGGGCCCGATGATTTCGAAATAACGGAGATGATATGTTAGATATTAAATTAATCAGAGAACAGCCAGAACGATTGGATGGCGCTTTGGAAAAACGCGGAGCTGATAAGCTTAGTGAAATAATTGTAGATCTGGATGCAAAATACAGGAGCGTTGTAACCCAACTGCAAAGCTTACTATCTTCCAGGAATCAAGTGGCCAAAGATATTGGATCCGCCAAAGCTAAGGGAGAAGATGCAAGCACGCTTCTTGCTCAAAGCGCTCAAATTAAAGAACAAATCCCTGTTTTAGAAGAAAATGAGAAACGATTGCGTGAAGAACTTGATTTGATTCTAGAGCGTATCCCCAATATCCCCGCAAGCGACGTCCCCCTTGGTAAAGATGAACATGATAATGTTCTTGTGCGCACCGTTGGAACACCCAAAACATTTGATTTCACTCCCCTGCCCCATGAAGATTTGGGCGAAAAACTGGGACTCATGGATTTTGAAGGTGCGACCAAAATGTCTGGAGCCCGTTTTGTGGTGCTCAAAGGTGGGCTTGCAAGATTGGAAAGGGCGTTGGCCCAGTTTATGCTCGATATTCATACCTCCCAGTTTGGATATACAGAAGTCTCCCCTCCCCTTTTGGTCAAATCCGACGCACTTTTTGGCACAGGACAGCTCCCAAAATTTCAAGATGATCAATTTCAGACAACTTCTGGATATTATCTCATCCCCACCGCCGAAGTTTGCTTGACCAATACAGTGCGTGAAAAGATTTTAGATGAAAAAAACTTGCCCTTAAGACTCACCGCACACACACCATGTTTTCGTCAAGAAGCTGGTTCTGCTGGACGCGATACTAAGGGGATGATGCGTCAACATCAGTTTTATAAGGTGGAACTCGTCTCTATCGTCAAGCCTGAAGACTCGGAAGCGGAGCATCAAAGAATGGTATCTGCCGCTGAGGAAATTTTGAAGAAATTAGACCTTCCCTATAGACTCATGCTTTTGTGTACAGGTGATATGGGATTTGGAGCTGCCAAAACGTATGACCTTGAAGTTTGGATACCTTCTCAAAATATGTACCGCGAAATCTCAAGCTGTTCAAATTGCACAGATTTTCAAGCAAGACGCATGAATACGCGCTATCGTGGCAGCGAAGAGGCGTCAAAAACAACTTTTGTGCACACACTCAATGGATCTGGACTTGCCGTAGGACGCACCCTTCTTGCGGTGATGGAAAATTATCAACAAGCTGATGGATCGATTCTCGTTCCAGAAGTGCTTAAGCCTTATATGGGCGGAATAGGAGTTATACAATGAAACGTTTTTTGCTTTTGAGCTTAGCTTTAACCTCTTGTACAGGGCGTATTGATCCACCAGCCCCTGTGATTGACAAACGGGATGAAATGTATGGTCCCAAACCTGTGAGTAAAAAAGTAAAACAGGAACAAATGATTTCCAGAATTATAGATAAATATTCTCTATCAACTCAAAAAGAAGTTTCTGTTACTCCACCTAAAAAAGAATGGGCCCCTGCTAAAATCGATGATAGTTTTGATCAGGATTTACCTCAGCCTTTAGAAAGAGAAAACGCTCCTTTAGAAACACTTAAAGATAAAGCCAGAAAATCATCCCCCATAGCCTTGGAAAGAGAAGAAAAAGAAGAAGAACCTTCACTAACCCAGCCCATAACACCCCCCACAACACCGCTGCCTGCAAAGAAATTAATTTGGCCAGTACAAGGAAAAGTTATAAAGCCTTATATGCCAGGAACCGGTGAGGGTGCAAACGATGGATTAAACATTGAAGCAAAAATCGGAACTCCCGTATTGGCAGTTTCTGCTGGGAAGGTTTTATATTCAACCAATCAAGGAGGATTCGGAAATTTAGTGTGTATTATGCATGCAGAGGGCCTCATCAGCGTTTACGCTCATTTAAAAGAAATAAATGTTGTAAAAGGTGATACTGTAGAACAAGGGGAAACCATTGGAACTGTCGGTAAAACTGGAAACGTAAAACGACCACAGTTGCATTTTGAACTGCGCAAAAAGGGCAAAAATAAAGTCGAAAGCTTTAACCCTGAAACATTATTGAATAAGGGATGAAATTATGAGTTTTCTCTTTAAAAACAAATCGATCAAAGCAAGCACAGATAAAATTAAAAACAAAGATCCCTTACCTGGATTTTTCAAAGCGGATCCCAATTTTAATATGGACTATACGCTTCCTCCTCAAGACAAAGAAGAAGTCAAAAAAGAACAATCCCAACTCTCAAGATCTCAATTTCAGGAACCTTATGAAACTACTTTAGAAGAAGTCAGAAAAGGGCCCTTAACGGTGACTCTTTCCTATTCGGGGGTCATCGGAGTTCTCTTTACACTTTTTCTCATGGGTGTATTGTTTTTTATGACAGGTTTCTTATCAGGCATGATGGTCACTGAATACGCACTACAATCGCAAAGCCCAAAAAAAACCACAGAGCCTTTAAATGATATAAATGGAGATGATAATGTTTAAAAAATTAACTTTTATGGCTGCAATTTTCCTTTGGTCATGTTCAAAATCTCCATTTGGAAATCCAAATGTTTATCTCGAACGTGCAACAATTGTAGGAGAAATGGGAATGAATAGGGATACAGCAACTGCTGTGGACATTGTATTGGTCTACGATCCCGAACTGTTAAAACAAGTGATAACATTAACCGCAAATGATTATTTTCTTAAAAAAAATCAATTGATGAAAGATAATCCTAACTTAATTAATGCTGTTTCATTTGAAATGGTTCCAGGACAAGTCATTCCTGATACAGCGATTACGCTTTCAAAACTCAATGCCGAAGGTGCCATTATCTTTGCAAATTACACAACCCCTGGAGATCATCGCAGAGTCTTAGGAAGGCAACAAACAGTATTGATTCGTTTGGGAGAAGCTGACTTTACAATCTTACCTGAGAATTAAATTTTATCGGAACGGGGGTTCTTCAAACCCCCTGAGTTTTCTTGAATGGAGATCTTTTGACGGCAAAGATCTCAATATTTCTATGGTTTTTAATCCAATTTGTAAATGCTCATGAATGCGATCATTATAAAAAGAATTGGCAGTTGCTTTAAGCTTAATTTCACCATGGAGAGGTTTATCAGAAACACACAGCAACGTCCCATAGGGAACACGAAAACGAAATCCGTTAGCCGCCAGTGTTGCAGATTCCATATCCACGGCAATGGCTCTGTGTTGTTGAAAAGTCTCGTAGATTTTATCATATTGTAATTCCCAATTGCGGTTATCCGTCCCAAGAACGGTTCCTGTGCGCAATTTTGTTTTTAATTCACCGCCATACAAATCTAAAACCTCTGAGACAGCTTGTTGCAAAGAAACCTGAATTTCAGCAAGCGCCGGAATATTCACCCAAGGCGGAAGATCGCTGTCAAGAACATGGTCATGACGGACATAACCATGGGCCAAAACATAGTCCCCTAGCTGCTGAGACCTTCTCAGGCCCGCACAGTGCCCGAGCATGATCCAGCAATGCGGCCTCAAAACTGCCAAATTATCGGTTATATTCTTTGCATTACTGGGCCCCACACCAATATTGATAAACGTGATCCCATTCCCATCAGGACGTTTGAGATGATATGCGGGCATTTGTGGCAAGTGAGATGCTTTTGTTCCCTCACAGCTACCATCTGCATGCGTGATATGATTCCCAGGTTCCACGAACTGCGTATATTCTTCCCCCAAAACCTCTAAAGCATATCTGGCAAAGTTTTCTATATAACGATGATAATTCGTGAGCAAAATAAAGTTTTGAAAATGAGATGGATGTGTCCCCGTATAATGATGAAGCCTCCCAAGAGAATAGTCCATGCGTAAAGCTGAAAAAAGAGATAAAGGATAAAATCCTGGTTTATTTCTAGAAACGCCATTTGAAACATTATCATGAATATCTTTAATATTAATACTTGGAAACACCTCTTTTATATCTTGTATTTTTTCCGGCAGGATGCTCATCAACGATGTTTCTAGAGCAAAAGAAAGAGGTATGGGGACATGGCTTTTCCCCACATAAACACCGCATTTATGATGATCTATCATTTGAGAGATTTGATCTATTAAATATTGCTTAAACACCCTTGGCTGAGTAAGCGTTGTTCCATAATCCCCTGGTTCCTGGGCCACTCCATATTCAATAGAGGGATCAGCGCATAGATTTTCTGGTCGAATCTGGAATTCAATGTATGGATAAACCGCATCATTTTCCAAAAGCTTTTTGATGGTTAATTTATCTTGCTCTGAAATTTTATGGTCAGGATTTGCAATATAAGAATAATTTTCTTCGATCAGTCCAATGCTATGATCATAAATTTTTTCAATCGCATCATATGCCTCTTCTGTGGAAAAATATTCCTTTAGATCTTTACCTTTTTGTATCTCCATCAATATCTAACCCCAATAATCCATAGGAAAATTCCTTTGCCTTAAATTCTTCTAAATCCTCTGCCCCTTCGCCAAGTCCCATAAAATAAATGGGAAGCTTAAATTTTTGAGCAAGTCCCACAATCACACCCGCTTTTGCCGATGAATCCATTTTTGCAATCACAAGCCCCGAGACCTTTACAATTTTTGAAAAGAGCTCTACTTGCGAATGCGCATTTTGTCCAACCGTTGCATCCAAAACCAAAAGGACTTCATGGGGAGCTGTCTCATCTTGTTTCTGAATAACCCGGTATATTTTTCCCAGCTCATCCATAAGACCCGCATTGTTTTGAAGCCTGCCAGCGGTATCTACCACCAAGACATCATCTTTTGCACTCATGGCACTTTGGACACCACGATAAACTAAAGATGCAGGATCCGTGCCAGAATCACCTGTCACGACTTCCACGCCAATGCGTGTTCCCCACATATCCAACTGGGCAGATCCTGCGGCACGAAAAGTATCCCCCGCGATGCATTTAACGGTTTTATTTTGATTCTTAAAAAGCTTGCATAATTTTGCAACCGTTGTTGTTTTCCCCGCACCATTGACGCCAACCATCATGATAATAAAAGGCTTTGACTCTTCTTTTATTTCAAAACTTTGCTCAACATTTTGAAGAATCTTTGCTATTTCTTCTGCTAAAAAAAGTTTGATTTCTTCTAAAGTAATTTCTTGATCAAACTTTAACGCCTTCAGGTTTGCAATCAAAGTCTTGGAAACTTCCACCCCCAAATCAGACATAATTAAAATTTCCTCAAGCTCATCCAAGATCTCTTGATCTAGTTTTCTTTTGAGAATTAAAGAGGTGAGTCCTTGTACAATCTTGGAGGAAGTTTTTGATAGACTATTTTTAAGATTTTGAAACCAACCCGCCATTGACTGTTACCTTTTCTATCTTTTTTGTGAATTTTTTATTTTTACAAGCGTATAAAGCGTGCGGGCCAAGTTATCTAAATATACGAGAATATTTTCTCTCAAGTTCTCTGGATTATACTTATCAAATCCGACTCCTTCTATTGTAAATCCGTTAGGAAATTCACTGGAGATCGTGATTTCTTGATAATAAACAAAAGGCTGTGATGAAATTGAGAGCCCAGATCCTATTGAAGGAGATGTGTCTAACCACTTGACTATTGTATCTTTTGTTGTAGGTCTGCCTCCAGATGCATTTTTAGGGGCGCGGACAAAAGTGATATTTCTCGACGCCAAAAGAGGATACTGCTTACAAAGCCAAACCGCGGCATCTGCTTCTGTTGCAAGACTTTCGGCTTCTATTTTTTCGGATTCAAAAAGGTCCCTTTCTCCAGTCAAAAAAACGATTTCTGTTGCATTCAGATCTAATTTCTCTTCTTGCACAATCCGAGTTAATGTCTCGATACGAGATCTCATAGCAGCAATGGTAGCACCATTGATGAAAACATATTGATAATTTTTCTGCTTTGGAAAAACATCACCAATACAACCAATTTCTTTGAATAATTCTACTGTTTGGGAATTCACATATTCTCCAAAATCTGATTTTTTGGGAAGATCCGGCAGCTCAACCCCCGCAGGTCTTAAAAAAACTTTTTGTGCAATACCATTGAGATTTTCTAGACTTGGATTGTTTTGCAATATCTCTTTTTGTTCTTGGGTAAACAAAGGAGAAAACGTTTGAAAAACACCAATAACCTCAGAGGATGGAATAAAATTTTCATCAACGACTTTAGCAATCAAAAATAAAGGAGTGAAAAAAATAAAAATGAAAAGTTTAAAATATTTGTTTTTCATTATAAGGGATCTTTCTTTGTTAGAATTGATAATATATCAATAGGATTTCCAGAATTTGATAAAACGGTTTCGAGAGTTCTACAAAGTTTTTCATAAGTCTCTTGTGTATGCCCTTCAACACGCATACTCAGCTGTGGTTCTGTATTGGAAGCACGAATCAGGAACCAACCGTCATCGTTTAAAGCTCTGATGCCATCAATCTTTAAAACCGTCATGTTGAGTTTTGAGATTTCTTTTTCGAGATTTTTGAAAAGAGTATCTTTTGTCTGATCATCAAAAGGAATTCGGATTTCTGGGGAGAGATGATTTTTTTTCCATTTTTTCAGAACATGTTCAATCAATGTTGGACTATTAATCAAAAGGCGCAAAAAAGTAAATGCGGCAAGCAATCCATCGTCAAAGTTATGGTTATGTTTATAAAAAATATGACCACTGGTCTCACCCGCAAAACCAATTTTTTGTTTTTTCATTTTTTCTTTAATTAAAGAATGACCACAGGGAGAAAATACAACTTCTGCCCCAGAGCTTTCAAGAATATCAACTAAGGATGCGGAGGCTTTCACGTCAACAATGATTTTATTCCCAAATTGTTCTGCAAAATGATAAAGATAGTCAAGGGCAAGAACAGCGATGATTTGGTCGGGCAGTAGGATTTTTCCATCTAAAACGATTCCCATACGGTCTCCGTCTCCATCAAACATAAACCCAACTCTGGCCGAAACCTCTTGCATCTTTCTTAACAATGCAGTGTAATTTTCTGACTTGGAGGGGTCAGGATGATGATTGGGAAAATCTCCATTTGGCTCGGTGAATAAAGCGATATGGTCTGGGCCTCCATAAACTTCCGCAAATAAATCTATAATAATCCCCATGGCGCCATTACCACAATCCCAAACAATAGGCATCCCTGAAAACGGCATTAAAGAGGCATTCATCATGACTTCTAAAAGATAACGGCCATAAAATTCATCTTTTTTGGATTTTCCAGGATCCCCTTTTTCAGAAAGCGGCATAGACGCAATCTTTTGAATCAATTCTCCGCTCACTGGACCGCTGGACGTGAGTGTCTTAAATCCATTGTAATTTGAAGGATTATGCGACCCTGTAATCATGATTCCACCTTGAGTGCGCAAAGTTTTCGTCGCATTATAAAGATAAGGCGTTGGCCCCATCCCAATATCAATTGCATACCCGCCTGCATCCACAATACCTTCGATCATCGCTTTTTTTAAATTTGGTGATGATTTTCTCGTGTCATACCCCACGGCAATTTTAGGAGGAGATTTTGGTTTTTCAAGTTTTAAATATTGGGTAAATAAATAGCCCCAACGATAGGCATCTTCGTCGTGCAAAGTCTCTTGATAGATGCCTCTAATATCATAGGTTTTTAAGATGGAGGGGTGGAATGTGTTCATGTTTTGTCGCCTCTTGATGGATTGTGATTGATGCTTCAGGAAATATGTTTAAAATGTTTTCTTCAACAGAATGGGCAATATCATGCGCTTCCTTGAGTGTTAAATTTTCATCCATATAGGCATCCATTTGGATGAAAATAAATGGCCCTGATTTTCTTGTTTTTAAAGAATTGATATGAAGAATTTGTGGATGATCGAGGGCAATTTTGGAAATGAGATTACGCACAGAGTCATCCATTTCCTTGTCCATCAAAACATCGATGCTTGCTTTTAAAATTTTATATGCGGTGACCAGAATATACATCGCAATACCAGATGCAATAAGAGCATCGACCATTCCGGCATTTGATCCTCCTGCAAACATAAAAGAACACATCACACTTGCGTTAATTAAAATATCACTTTTATAGTGGAGAGAATCACCGGCAATTGCCAAAGATTGGGTTTTTTTGATCACAAAATTTTGATAAGCAACCAATATCAGCGTCAAGAAAATAGAAAAAATCATAACACCAATACCCACACCAAAGCCTTCAATGGGTTTTGGATGCATAAAATGTTCAAAGGCTTCTTTCAAAATAAGCAACGCAGAAATGCAAATAAAAACAGATTGGGCAATACCAGCCAACGCTTCTATTTTCCCATGCCCGAAACGATGTTCCCGGTCAGAGGGTTTTAACGCATGCTGAATCGCAATCCAATTCACAAATGATGCAAATGCGTCCAAAACAGAATCCATCATCGTCGCGCGCATACTCACCGACCCCGTGATGTTCCAGGCGATAGATTTACAAACAATCAGGATAACACTGACCGCAATTGAAAGATAACTCGCCTTCTTCAAAAGATTGCGCAAATAAGGACTATACTCATTCATAGTTGTGCCAATTCTTTCAATACTTCTTTATAAAGATTCTTTTTAAAATAAATTGCCAATCCCAAAATTTCAGACGGGCGCTCCCATCTCCAGGCGCAAAACTCTGAAGGAGTTGTCGCAAAGATATCAATATCCGAGTCATAACCCACAAAATCTAATAAAAACCATTTTTGTTTTTGACCATAATACTGTCCACCCCACCATTTTGATCGATAGGGTTCTGGGATGTCATAATACAACCAATTTTCCATCACTCTGACAATCTGCGCCTTTGAAGTGCCAACTTCTTCTTTAAGTTCTCTCCAAAGGGCTTCTTCGGGCGTTTCGCCTTCATCTATGCCCCCTTGAGGCATCTGCCAACCAATGGGAGAAGGTGTTTTTCTGCGCCCAATAAAAATTTCTTGGTCTCTGTTGCGCAAAACAATACCAACACCGCTGCGATAATGCTTTTCTAAATGGATCATCCTATTATCCTTTTTTATTGAGCAAAATATTTGAGATTGGCGCAAGATCAATCCCTTCGTTTTTTAAATTTGCCTCTAAATCAATCAGTTTTTTAAAAATAGCTGGCGTTGGAGGAACAACAATGATCGAACTGCCGTTTTTTTTTGACAAAGCAATGGCGTTTTTGAAGCTATTCTCAATATCTTCTGAAGAAGCGATTTCATTCACTTGCTCATCGATGATGCTATATTCCAATCCTGTATTTCTAAAAACTTTTTTCGAGGCATCTGTAGGCGTTCCATCAATATATGGGGTTTTTCTGGCCTTTAAAGCATTTCCAAGAAAAGTCATCGAGTGTTCCTTGCCTGAAAACGCTCCACCGTTAGAATTGAGTACCCCCACATAAAACTCTCCTTGACTCAAAGCCCAGTTCAGTCTATCTAAATTTTCCGAGTCTTTTTGACGGGTCAACAGAGTTTTTGGTCCTGGATCTTCTTGAGGGTAACTATTAGGCTCTAAAAATAAAGAGATCAGAATTTCATGCTCTTTATCCCGTGCTTGCTTACACAAGTCTTTTAATCCAGGTGAATAGGGACTAAATGCCAATACAATATTTTTTGAGGTTTCAAGAATCGCTTTTTTTGCAATTTCTCCTTTCATCCCTAAAGATTGTAAAACAACCGTCAAGGTTGGTTTTTGACCATCCGTTGTAAAAGGGGTGATATACTTTTTCCATTCTACATCGGCCACGATAGGTTCTGCCTTATTTGTGGTTTTTCCGCCATCAGAAATCATTTTAGTCATATCTGTGCCCGAAAAAACTTTTTCTTGAGGCGCTTTTGGAAGTACCAATGTCTGACTATAAATAGACAAAGATTTAATCAGCTCAAGGGCTCTGACTAAAGGATAATCTTGATGCTCTGGGCTCTGATCTAAAGCTTTTGGAGTCAAATTTTTCTTATCAGCTGTTTTTTTGTCTTTTTCACTTAAAATCTCATTTAATCCAGCATCTGCTTTAAGCGCACCTTTGTAATCTTTCTCTCTAAAACTTCCTTCATCGCTAATCTTTTCAAATTTCATGTAATCAACAATGATATCTGGATCAATACCTTGGGCCTGAATAGATCTTCCAAGAGGAGTATAATACCTCCCTATTGTGTATTTAATACCTCTATCTCCCATCACAGGTTTTAATATTTGTAAAGAAGCTTTTCCAAAAGACTTAGTACCCATAATAATTGCCCGTTTATGATCCTGCAACGCGCCCGCTGCAATTTCAGATGCAGATGCAGATCCACCGTTGATTAAAACAACTACAGGTAGCTTTGGGTCAACATGTTGCCCAGCATCTGTCATATAATGCTCTACATCCTTAAATGCTCCTCGACCTCTGGTTGAAAAAACCTCAGCATTATCTAAGAACATATTGCATAAACCAACCGCCTGTTCAATTTGACCTCCAGGATTATTGCGCAAATCGACAACAATTCCTTGAAGTTTTTTTCCTAATGTTTTTTTGAATGAATCAATGGCTTCCTTAACCATATCCGTTGTTTTTTCGCTCATGAACGAGCTAATTCTGATATACCCAATTTCATTTTCAAGACGATATTTGACTGTTTTTATCTTAATCACATCTCTTTTTATTTTAAGTTCAAATGGATCTTTCCCGGGCCTATAAATACTCACGGTCACTTCTGAGCCGACAGGTCCACCACGGAGTTTTTTCACAGTTTCATCGGTGGTCATCCCCAAAACGGCTTCTCCATTAATTTTGAAAATATAATCACCAGATTTAAGACCAGCAACGGCCGCCGGAGCATCTTCAACAGGCGCAATCACTTTGATAATCCCGTTCTCCTGGATAAACTCCATCCCAATCCCTATAAGTTCACCTTTAGCGCTTTCTCTAACCTCAAGCATATCTTTGGGATTGATATATGAACAGTGAGGATCAAGCGACGAGAGCATGCCTGAAATTGCGGCTTCCATGAGCTTTTCTTTATTTGTTTCCTCAACATAATTCGCTTGAATCTCCGCCAAAACTTGCTGAAACAAAGGCATCAAATCCTTCACTGGTGCATCGGGTTTTTTATCTTCCGCCATAACGCTGGTTGTCAAAAAAATAAAAGTAGAAAACAAACTTAAGTTGAGGTACATGTAAAGCTCCCATATATGAAAAACGAATAAATTCAGTTCAGTAAGTCTAGCAAAAAATAAGTTAAAAATCTAGATAAATTCCATATAAATTTCACAGTCTATTTTTTTCCAAAAAATAATATTAACTTTCTTGCGATAAATCCTTGATTCTGTTAAAAGAGACTATTAATGATTTTAACTATTTCACACAAAGTGTGCCCCTTCCCGCTGTCATCCTCGAAAACGTCCGTTTTCGGGGATCTCCCTTCTGGTGAGGCAATTTCTTGTCTTGCGCCAGGAGAGAAAGGGGGATCCCCGAAATCTAAAGATTTCGAGGATGACAGTGGGGGTGGGGAGAGCGGCTTTGGTGAAGCGTTACAATAAATTTTGATATGAGGACATGTAAATTGAGTGTTAAAAAACTTTTTATTAAGAGTTACGGTTGCCAGATGAACGTTTACGATTCCAATAGGATGACGGATCTTTTAAGGCCGCTGGGCTATGAGACAACGGATTTGGCTGAAGGCGCGGACATTGTGATCCTCAACACCTGCCATATCCGGGAAAAAGCCGAGGATAAAGTCTATTCTGATTTGGGCCGTATTAAACCATTCAAGGCCGCAAAATCGGATATGATCCTAGCCGTTGCAGGCTGCAGTGCCCAAGCTTTAGGCGATGAAATTTTAAGGCAAGCCCCTTACGTAGATATGATTTTTGGTCCCCAGACATATCATCAGCTTCCTGAAATGATCGCAAAATTATCCAGAGCAAAATCAAAAGATCCAAGAGCCACTATTTTAAATGTCGATTTTCCAGAAGAAAGCAAATTTGACCACCTCCCCGATCCCACGCCCACCAATGCGGATGGCTCTTCTGCGTTTGTTTCGATTCAAGAAGGCTGTGATAAATTCTGTACATTTTGCGTCGTTCCCTATACCAGAGGCGCGGAATATTCAAGACCCGTTGAAAAAATCATTCAAGAAATCAAAGCCTTACTTAGCCGAGGCATCAAAGAAATCACCCTGTTAGGCCAAAATGTGAACGCATTCCATGGACTCGATTCCAATTCAAAAGAATGGAATTTGGGGAAACTTATCAAACATATTGCAGATTTTCAAGAACTTGAGCGTATTCGTTACACAACTTCCCATCCAAACGATATGCACGATGATCTTTACGAGGCCCACCATAGAGTCTCAAAGCTCATGCCCCATCTCCATTTGCCGGTTCAAGTGGGATCAGATTCTATCTTAAAAGCCATGAATCGCAAGCACACCTGCGATGATTATCTGAAAATTATCGATAAAATGAAATCTTTGAGGCCAGAAATCGCCTTTTCCTCTGATTTTATTGTGGGATTTCCAGGAGAGTCTGAGAAAGATTTTCAAGAAACATTAAAACTGATAGAAAATGTCAAATACGCCCAGGCTTATTCATTTAAATATAGTATCCGCCCAGGGACTCCAGCAGGAGCTATGGAATATCAAGTGCCTGAAGAAGTTAAAAATGAACGTCTTTATCGCTTGCAGGACCTCCTCAATACACAGCAATTAGAATTCAATAAATCATTCGTTGGAAAAACCCTGGATGTGTTATTTGAGCGCGATGGAAAGCATGAAGGCCAGCTTATTGGAAAGACTCAATACCTCCAATCTGTCTATGTAGACGGGAAAAAACGCCTTAAGGGATCCATATTGGAGACAAAAATTATAGACGCTAAACAAAATGGACTTGCAGGCGAGCTCATCTTAGTTCAAGATGGAACTCAAGATCAATAATAAAGAGGGCTTCATTTGACAACATCACATAAGGATAGTTCCGCCGTTTTCCATTTGGAATTCGAAGACAATCGTTTCCTCCCAATTCTATTTGGCCAACTCGATCAAAATTTGAAAATTATTGAAAAACGTCTCTTAGTTTCTCTTGTCTCAAGGGGAAATAAGGTTGCGATTTACGGATCAGACAATTCCACAATTGAAGCCGCGCAAATCTTAAGGTCTCTTTACAGACGCATTCAAGAAGGCAAAACCATCGACGCGGATGATTTAGAAACCTCCATTCGTATGGCAGGCACAAATCATTCTGTCACAGAAAACGCCACCGACAGCTTAGCGATTCATACCAAAAAGCGTTTGATACAACCAAGGACTCCAGGTCAAGCATCCTACATCGAGGCATTGCGTCACCATGAATTGGTCTTTGGTGTTGGCCCAGCAGGTACGGGAAAAACATATCTGGCCGTTGCCATTGGCGTGGAACTTATGCTTCAAGGTAAAATTGACCGTATGATTTTGTCTCGTCCAGCCGTAGAAGCTGGAGAAAAGCTCGGATTCTTGCCCGGAGATTTAAAAGAAAAAGTCGATCCATTTTTAAGACCTTTGTATGACGCCTTGCATGAAATGCTCCCACCGGAATTGGTTTTAAAAAAAATGCTCAATAACGAGATTGAGGTTGCGCCCCTTGCCTTTATGCGCGGGCGGACACTCTCATCTGCATTTGTTATTTTGGATGAGGCTCAAAACGCAACGCCTATGCAAATGAAAATGTTTTTAACCAGGCTCGGACCACATTCACGTATGGTCATTAACGGCGACGTAACTCAGGTCGACTTGCCCTCAAACGTGCAATCTGGTTTGCAAGATGCTTTGAATAAACTCTCCCACGTAGAAGAAATTGGCATTGTGCATTTAACAGATAAAGACGTTGTGCGTCATCCTTTGGTATCAACGATTATCAAGGCTTACGATCGGCCCCAATGATACAAAACGAACCCCTTCCTTTTCTCATTAATTTTGTCCCGATATATAATATTGCTCCATGGGAGGCATTTGAGAAAGATTTAGAGATATTTTTAGAAACACTCGCACCTGTTTTAGAAAAACACATTGCTTTTACCCACACACAAAAAGCAGAACTCACCGTCGTTTTCTCCAATGATGATGAAGTGCATGGGCTCAATAAAACCTATCGCGATAAAGACCAGCCCACCAATGTATTATCCTTCACGAATCTATCTGTAGATGAACTTGAAAATGCAAAACCAGAGAATGATCTTAATTTAGGTGACATTATTTTAGCCTATGAAACAGTTCAAAAAGAAGCCCAGCAAGAACAAAAAGAATTTCTTGACCACACAAAACATCTTGTCATTCACGGAGTTCTTCATGTACTTGGATATGACCATATGACTCAAGAAGAAGAACAAGAGATGGAGTCTCTTGAAATTGACATACTCAAAGAATTTAATATTAATAACCCTTACGAATGAAAGAACAATGCATATATTTCCAAATCTGATGAGACGCGTTTTGTCTCTTTTACACCTGAATAAAAAAGCAAAGAATTTTGAAGAACTGATCCAGTCTCACGCCCAAGATCACCCCATTGAAGATGCGGAAAAAACCCTTCTTTTAAATGTTCTTGCGTTAAAATACGTCACTGCCCATGATATTTTCACACCAAGGGCCGATATTGTTGCCATTGATAAAGATATTGAGGAAACTGAACTCAAAAAGCTTCTTAAAAATACAGGATTTTCCAGATTCCCTGTGATTCGGGAAGTTTTGGATGACGTGGTTGGCATTCTAGATGTGCGTGATTTGATTCGCATTGATACATCCCCGATGCATTTTAAAAAAATCATTAAAGAACCGTTTTTTATTCCCCCATCCATGCGCATTTTAGATTTAATGGTTGAGATGCGAGACCGGGGATTACATATGGCCATCGTTGTAGATGAATACGGCGGTGTAGACGGGTTGGTGACTCTGGATGATATTACCGAAGAAATTATTGGAGAGATTCAAGATTCAGAAGACAGGCTCATTCTTCATAAAATCATTAAAAAGCCAGATCAGTCTTATATTTTAAGCGGACGCGTATCTGTTGAACAATTTGAAGAAGAAATTGCGCCAATTCTCATGGAAGAAGAAAAACGCGAAGATATTCACACTGTAGGCGGCCTACTCTTTTATTTGGCAGGGCACATCCCCACTAAAGGCGAAGTTATTTCGCACCCTTCGGGCTACGAATTTGAAATTTTAGAAGCCGATGCAAGGCGGATCAACAGAGTATGCGTCAAGAAACTTTCTTAAAAAGTAAATTTAGTTTTTTACTCGAAATTGCTATCGGATTATTACAAAGTTTTTTTAGTTTTTTAGGGATTCTTTGGCTTATTCTTTTGTTCGAAAGGCTGAAAAACTCCCCGTCAAAATTTAAAATTACCTGGGCTTCAGCTCTTTGTTATTATATCGCAACACTTCATTGGATTTCTTTTGCACTGTGGGTCGAAATTGATAAATTTTGGTGGGCAATTCCCCTTGCGCTCGTTATCTTACCTGCCTACACCGCGCTCTTCCCAGCACTTGCATCCCTATGGTTTGATCGCAAGTCGCCTTATCTCTTTTGTTTGAGCTTTGTTGCCCTAGAATGGACACGGGGGTGGATTTTTACCGGGTTTCCCTGGGGATTTATGGGGCATTTGTGGCTCGATACCCATGTTATTCAATTGGCAGCATGGGGTGGCGTTTTCCCGTTAAGTTTTCTCATGATCGCGCTTGCGGCAAGACTTAAATCTGCCATCATCATCTGTATCCTTACCCTCCCTTTAATATTTTTAGGGTATGAGAATACATTCTTTGATACAAAAGTCCGCCTTGTTCAGCCCCATGTAACCCAAAAAGACAAGTGGGATTACAGCAAACAAGATCAAAGATTTTTTGATCTCATAAGCTTAAGCACAACAACAGATCCTAAAGTCAAAGCAATCATTTTACCCGAAACAGCCTTTACATTCTTTTTTGAAGATTTTCCAGAAAGAGTTCACCTTATACAATCTGCTATTCCAAAGGGTGGTTATTTTATTGCGGGTTCTGTGCGTAAAGATCTGAAACCTTTTTACGGATTCAACTTACGTTCCAGCTTACTTGCCCTGGATGACCAAGCAGAAACTGTTGATTTTTACGATAAAACCCATCTTGTCCCTTTTGGAGAATATGTGCCCTTAAATATCCGCCATTTTCTTCCCTATCTTGCAAAAATAACCCATGGCACGCGCGATTATACTCCAGGAATCGGCCCACGTAAAATAGCTCTTAAAAATTTTCCAAGCTTTAATCCAGTTCTATGTTATGAAAGTATTTTTCCATCAGAAATTGCAACCAATAACAGAGCTGATTTTATTCTCATTGCAACCAATGATGCTTGGTTTGATGGCTCTATCGGCCCCCAGCAACATCTTGATTTAGCACGTATTCGTGCCATCGAACAAGGTCTTGGTGTTGTGCGTGTTGCAAACACAGGTATTTCTGCAATCATTGATCCCAAAGGAAAGGTTTTGGAATCCATTCCTTTGGGTCAAAAAGGCGCAATCGATACCTTTATTCCAAAACCTCTTGAACAAACTTTGTATTCACAGTATATTTATCTTGAAAACTATTTTATGTATGCTGTTTGGATTTTTTTAATTTTTATGCATTTGAGGAGGAGACACAAATGAGCGAAATCACCCTTCATGGGACAACAATCGTCTCCGTACGGAAAAATGGAGAAGTTGTCATCGCAGGAGACGGCCAGGTGACCCTGGGTCATGTTGTGATCAAACACAATGCAAGAAAAGTAAGGCGTCTTGGCGTATCAGGAGATGTGATCGCAGGATTTGCAGGCGCAACTGCCGATGCCATGACGTTGTTTGAGCGTCTTGAAACAAAGCTCGACCAATATCCATCTCAGCTCCAACGCGCCTGTGTTGAACTTGCAAAAGATTGGCGCACGGATAAATATTTGCGTAAATTAGAGGCCATGATGATTGTAGCAGATGCATCCATAACGCTTGTCTTAACAGGAACGGGAGATGTTTTAGAACCTGAAGACGCCCTGATTGGTATAGGTTCTGGCGGGTCTTACGCTCTTTCCGTTGCAAAAGCTCTGATATCCATTGAAGGCCTGTCTGCAGAAGATATTGCCCGGAAATCCCTGAAAATTGCCGCTGAAATCTGTATCTATACCAACGAACATGTGACATTGGAGAAAATATCATGAATACTTTAACCCCTAAAGAAATTGTTGCTGAATTAGACCGGTATATCGTTGGGCAAACAGATGCTAAAAAACTTGTGGCCGTTGCCCTTCGTAATCGCTGGAGACGCCAGCAACTAGACCAAGATTTGCGTGAAGAAATTGTGCCCAAAAACATTCTCATGATCGGCCCCACGGGCGTTGGGAAAACAGAAATCGCAAGGCGGCTTGCAAAATTATCAGGAGCCCCTTTTTCCAAAGTGGAAGCCACAAAATTCACAGAAATTGGATATGTGGGAAGAGATGTGGAATCCATCATCCGAGATTTGGTCGATATTGCCATCACATCCACACGGGAAAAACTCAAAAAACAGATGCATGAGAAGGCCCATAATCTTGCCAAAGAGCGCATTATAGAAATTTTAGTAGGGTCTGCAGCAAGCGCTGAAACAAAAGCAAAATTCCGCCAAAAATATGAAAATAAAGAGCTTGATGACAAGGAAATAGAAATTCAAGTCGAAGACAGCCACTCGGAAACGCACATGCCCTCTTTTGAGGTCCCCGGAATGCCAGGGGCTCAGATGGGAATGCTCAATATGGCAGATTTGATGAAAAGCCTCACCCCCCGCTTTAAAACCAAAAAAATCACCGTGATGGAAGCGTTTGATTATTTTGTCCAAGAAGAAGCAGATAAACTTTTAGATCATGAAATTGTGCGCAAGGAAGCCATTTCTGCCGTTGAACAAAACGGCATTGTTTTCATTGATGAAATCGATAAAATCTGCTCAAAGGGCGACAGACAAAGCGAAATTTCAAGAGAAGGCGTGCAAAGAGATCTCTTGCCTTTGATTGAAGGAACAACCGTTTCCACAAAACACGGCTTTGTGAAAACAGACCATATCCTTTTCATCGCCTCAGGCGCCTTTCACGTCTCAAAACCCTGCGATCTCCTCCCCGAACTCCAAGGCAGGCTACCCACACGCGTTGAACTCAAAGCTTTGACAAAAGATGATTTCGTCAAAATCCTCACCCAAACACAGGCAAATTTGATCATGCAATATCAAGCCCTCATGGAAACAGAAGGCCTCAAGCTCGAATTCACAGATGATGCCATCGAAGAAATCGCAAATTTTGCAGCCCAGGTGAACAAAACAGTGGAAAACATAGGCGCCAGACGCCTTCACACCATCATGGAAAAAACCATCGAAACGTTAAGCTTTGAAGCCCCCGATAAAAAAGGTGAAAAAGTCATCATCGACGGCGAATATGTCAAATCAAAAGTCAGCGACCTTGTCGTAAATCCAGATTTATCAAGATTTATTTTATAAATTTCTACATTAAAAAAAAGTTCAAATACCCCCCTTGACAAGTGCCCAAAAAAATGAAACGATAGGATCTTGTTGATAAAAATAAATATTTATCAACCTTTAGAAATAAATAGATCTTTTAAATAGTTTATATTTCGTATTTTTTAACCTCTCAACATAAGGAGAATACCCCATGTCTAAGTTTTTAAACAACTTATTAACCCCTGGTTTTGTCGTTCGTAGCCCCTCAAAAAATAAAAAAAATTCGGCCCCTTTTCACCCTACCCCTGAAAAGACCCCTCGAACAAAAACCAGTACAAAAGAAAATACTGCGAAACTAAACACCAGCATCGCTGGAGGTGAATCCTCTTGCGTGCTCGAATCTTTCCGCGCCCCCAAAACAACTTTGGGAAATGCGCTAAGGAAGGGGTTTGTCTTGCTTTTGACAACAACTCAAATCATCACCCCTGGCCTTTCCAGTGCGGTCTATGGCGCCCACGTGGAATGTTTACACACAAACGAAGATACCCGGCTTGATAAAAGTCAATACGTCACAGATCCCATTTATGTTTTAGAAAAAAGTCTTGGTGGATACAATATTGCTTTAACCCAAGATATCTTCAAATATCACGACAGAATGAGCTTTGTAAACAAAGAAAAAGCGCTTATCGCCACAATGAGCCTGATGGGCACGAAAGTCACTCTGGAAGCCCAAAATGACCTTGTCCTTGCAGGATTTGACTTTGCAGGCCTTGATTTTGATATCAAGTCACAAAATCATATCACCTTCACCGGATCAACGACCTTAAAAACCCTTGATGTGCAGTCAGAAAATTTTGCCTTCGAAAACTTAACCGCAAATTATCTCACCGCCAAAGCCACAGGCAGCGTACGCGGAACCGGGATACTCAGTTTACAAGATGCTTCCCACACATCAGGTCTCAACGCCTCCCTTGGAATCATAACCTTAGGTCAAGGCGCAACAAGCCTTGGCGGCCTATCTCTGACCGCCACCTCCATTGTCACAAGCGCGCTTTTAACTGTTGGCACTGGGGATTTAGAAATCAAAGCCTTCAACGATTTCACCAACAACGGCACAATCACCACAGCAGGCAAAACCATCTTCACAGGCCAAGGAAATTTCACCAATGCCGGAAAAATCACCTCCAACGACACCCTCACCTTCGAAGCCAAAGAAGGCAGCTTTATCCATTTTCAAAACACCCAAAACGCAACCCTGACCTCCTCTTGCGGAAGCCTGATGGGGATCAATGTGAATGTTGAAAACTATGGGAAACTCACTGCAAACACAGCCCTGGATTTTCTAGGGACAAGCTTTTTGAATCAGGGTAAAGTCACCTCGCAGGGAGTGTTGTCGGTTTCGATGGATGAAGTTTTGCAGTTTGGCAGTCTCATCACCGAATCAGAAATGCTGATTGTCTCCAAAGGGCTGATCACAAATATTGGCCTTACCCAATCAAAAACAAGTTCGGTCACTCTCAAAGGTGAAAAACTGGTTCATCAAGGTCATCTCGAAAGCCAAGGCGAACTCAATGCTCAAATTGCAGAACAAATCAACTCTTCCGGCAATATCATATCCATGGGAAACTTAACCCTGGCCACAAAAGACTTAAAAACCCGTGGGAAAGTCCACGCGGAAGAGTCTCTCCTCCTCGATGCCCTTGAAACAGAGATTACAGGACCTGTTGAAGGGAAAAATATATCTTTAAAAAACGCAAAAAAAGTCATCTTACGAAATCATGGAAAAATAAACGCAACAACATCTCTGGATATCCAGTCAGAAACCTTGGAAAATCATGGAGATAGGATGGAAAGCCAAGGCTCCATGAAACTCACGGCGGATAAAATCAACAATTCCTCAATCCTCAAGTCAAAAGACATGGAGCTCCACTCGAATACGCTCAAGAATCCAGGATTAATCAAAACCGAAGGGGATTTTACGTTTAAAGGAACGGGGACCGATTCAAGTATCAAATCTCAAGCAATGGATATTGCCGGAAATGCGGATATTACGGTTGATTCGATGGATGTGTTGAAGCAGATGAAAAGTAAAAATCTCACACTTTCCACAAAAACTCTTGAAATCAAAAAAGATTCGCAAATGCGCGCATCCCGTGATTTGACAATTAAGGATGGAAGAAAAATAAATATTCTGGGTTATCTTGATGCTCATAGGCTCATGATTAATAATTGTAGCTGCAATTCCATAATCCATAATGAAGGGAAAATACATGGAACCAAAATAGAGCTTTCTGGAGGGAATTATGATGGAAATGGAAGCATTTCAGGAGACGAATCAGAATTCTATCTTAAAACGATGCATTTAAATGAAGGTGCGTTGATTGAAAGCTCAAAAATAAAAGTGAATGCACAAAATGCAAAACTCGATAAAGACACAAAGCTGCTTGCAAAATCAGATATCCTATTCAATGTTGATTGCTCAGGAGAGAATCAAACCATTGTCAATCATGGGTCGATTATATCTACAGAAGGAGCTATTCATTCAGGAAGCGTCATGAGTCTTATAGTAAATACAAATCTCATTTTTGCAAAAGGGGGAATCGAGAGTAACACTATTAACATAAAAAATTCCGGAACTATAAAATCCGAGCTCGGGAAAATTTCACTGGGATATTTCAGAGCTGAAACATTTGATAATTCAGGGGCCCTCGAAGCCCCCTCTGTTGAGCTGGATTATCAAAAGATCAGCAATTCAGGACTCATTTCGGGGATCGATGACCTTCTCATTCATTTTGATACAATTGATCACACAGGGCTTATTGTTGCAGGAGACTTGAGCTTGACAAAATCTGCGTTTCCATTCCAAAAGACAGATCTTTTAGCAACAGGAACACCTGAAGTTTTTACACTTAACGGAAAAATCATCGATGAGAATCATAATTTTGGTGATATCGTGGCCACAAAGTCATTGACCATCCAACATGCGGGTTTATTGTTAGAATTGGATGATGCCAGGCTTATGCTTACTGGAAAAGTTGACCTGAGTAGCATCTCTGCTCTCCACCTTGGAAAGGATAGTTTGATCCAAGTCAAGCGATTAACAGAAGATGATGAAACCGGCGGAATTGAAATTCCAGAACTTAAGAGTTTTTCTATGCATCCAACTGCCACAATTAAAGCAGAAGGAGATATCGGAATTGTAATCCGGGGAGATGAGACTTCAACTGGAGAATTTATTCAAGATGCCGCTGGCAATCCGATCCCTGTGAAAAGGTTCATTGAGCAAGGAAATATTCTTTCAGATCAAAAAGTGATTTTCCGCATGATTGGCCAAATGCACCAACTTGAGCCTCTTGAAATAAGCAATACCCGTGATGAAAACATGGTAGCTCTGACAGCTGAGATTAATAGCCTGAAAGAAAGAATAACCATTCCACAAAGGTCCTTTGACATAGCAACAGTAGGAGTACGCGAAGAAGATGCAAAGCTTCAAACTTATAATACAGCAATTGAAGCTGCTCAAACACATGTCAATACAGCACAGACAAATTTGACAGCTCCTTCAGAAAAACTTGAAACACTTCAGACGGAGCTGTGTGCACTAGAAAATCAATACAATCAAGCTGAACAAGCAAGAGCAAATGCAGAAAATGCGTTAGCCCAGGGACGAATAAATTTAGAGAATTTGACTCATTTACAAGCACACAGAAATGCTATAGCGACTGCGCAAAAAGCTGTTAACGACCTTGAAGCCGCACTGCCAACGATGAATCAAGAAGCTATTGCCGAGCAGATAAACCGGTTTCCGCCTTTTACGTGCAGAAATGAAGATCAGCCAGGTGGAATTGTTGGAGGTTGTAATGCAATCCAAATTAATGCTCAAGAATTTACGATTACTGGGCCTGCTAGTGTGGAATTGCGCGCCGCAAAAGCTCAAAAACTCACTCAAGCAATCCAAAATAGACACATTATTGTAAGAGCACCTGGCCATGCTGAAGTTGTTCGTCCCATTATAACCAATTGTGGAACGCCATATATCGTTTTTCCCGTCAAGCACCAGCAAACAACTTTTGATGCCAACATGATTATTTCGATTGGGCGCAATAGCGCTTTAAAGTTTCGTACCCCCTCTTTAACGGGAAGTATATCTAACAGTGATATGCTCGACACAGCGATGATCCAAGCAGAGCTTAATCTCCTCAACCAACAAATCCAAACCGATAGAAACGCATTAGCTGAAATAGAAAAACTCAAAGCAGAAGCTAAAGCAAGCCTTGATAAAGCAAGAACGACTTTAGAAACAAGAACTCACGAATACAATCAAGCAAAACGAACTTATATCAATCAGTTGCAAGCGCCACTCACCACAAAAACCAATGAATGTAATGCTCTTTTGAAGTCAAAAAAAGATAAATCGACCGAAGTTCAACAACAACAAAAAACCGTTAATAATTTGCAAGCAGCATTTGATCAAGCAAGAACTTCCCAGCAACAAACCATACAGCAGGAAAATATCAATATTCAAGCGGCAACAACAAGACGTCAAAACCACGCAAACGTTATCGCTGTCGAAACACCAAAACTCAACGCATTCAAGGCCGAGCTTTTGGAAAAAGAAAACAAGAAGCTACAGGCGAATTTTCAAATTTGGAAAGATGGTGTTATTTTAAGTAAAACAGTTAAAATTGGCAATGTGGAAACAGATGTAACCGTTGAACGCGATTGGCTCGACAAAACGCCCGGCATCTATGATCATTTTCGTGACGAGATCCCTGATTATATGCCCCATCGATATCATTGGACAGAAGCCGCGAAAGAATGGTGGGCGGATCCTAAATTTTTTGATATTTATGGTGAAATTTCAGGAGTTCAAGGTGTTGAATTTAAGCCCTACAGAATTGATTTTCATTTAATCAATGAAGAAACCCGTCCTCAAGAGGAAGTAGAGAGAGAGAAAGCAGAGTTAAGTGATCAGCTCCTTAACCATGGTGGAAATTTCTCCTATCCCTTTATCCATTTATGGGGGGAAAGCTTAAACCCTGAGCGCGCGCCCGCTCACATCATTTCAAAAGATAAAGATGTCCTCATGGCTGCCCATAGCGGAGATCAACTAGATGGAATTGTTGATGCGCCCAAGGGTAAAGTCAGCTTCTTAGGAGGATATGTCAGTGCAGGAAAAGGGATTATTGCCTCCCCTATCATCAATATTGATACAATGCTGTTAAGCGTTTCACATAGAGATTTACTCACCGATGGCTCCGCCTATGGTCCAGGGGTTGATCTGTTTGACAATCTTATGGGAAGAACCATCAACTTAAGCGCAGCATGCGCACGCATGGAAGCGCGTTTGGGAGTTTATGGTTATACGCGCGAAATCTATTCCAATATTTCCCACTTTTTTGCAAGAAACGGAAGCGAAATTATCAGTGAGTATGCAAATTTCCAAGGACGTGTATTGAGCAATACAGGAAATGCCAGGTTAAGAATTGAAACAGTGGATGTTGCCATTTCTGGTGTGGTAGAATTTGGAGGAGACAATGAGATTGTCCACCTTAAAGTGAATGCACCTACAAGCAGCCTCATCTATGCTGCGGGAAGAAGTATATTGGGGTCCGGCGTTGCCTGGTCTACGCAAACATTTAAATCTCTTCCTGGGTCAAACACTCATGCTCACGGTGGACATCATATTACGGCCTCAGAAGCAGTAGATGTTGATGGGAATCTCACGGCAGACACAACTGCAGTAATCAAAATCCATTCAGAACGTGATTTCAATATACATGGTGGAATAAGAGAAGCAGGATCAATTCATCATTCGTCTGGAGGGTCTATGATGGCAACAGATGGTATAGAGCGGTCGACCCAAGGAAGTGTAACACTTACATCAACGCATAACCTCACTCAAGACCCAGATCATCAAATTATGTCCAACGCAGACATCAATCTGACCGCAACGAACCATCTTTCTGCTCAAGGAACACGCACAGCTGCGGGGAACTTGAATGAAACTGCCCAAAGTCTTGATCATGGTGGCGTTGCTCGTGTGGGTGGATATATCAATGTTGCTGCGCCAAAGGTGGACTTTGGTGGAGAAAATCGCTCCAAAGGAGCAACGTTCTCAAACGTGGATCATTTGGGTATTTCGGGACTTTTACATGTGGATGATCCTTTAAAAATCGCTGCAACAAGCTCTATCCATCTCAAACCCACAGGCCAAGTTTTTGTTGAAAACGGGAATATTTCCCTTGCTACAAAAGCCCTTGATCTTGAAGGAAATATTTTTTCAAAAAAAGGCAGAGCTGACTTAATTGGTATCCAGTATATCCATCAACATGGGGGTATAGTTGGAGCTGAAAAGGGCATCGGCCTGCAAAGTGACACAACACTCCTGAGCGGTGGTTCAATGGTTACAACTGAAAAAGAGGGAAATATCACGCATCAAGGAAAAACCCTTATTCAAAAGGCTGAGCACAGAATTTCTTCTTCTGGAAAAATCATCTCCAATACTTCAGAGTATGCAAAATTAGGCGGATACGCGGAGTCTTTGGATGCGATTTTGCTTAATGGAAAATATGTTGAGCTTTCAGGAACACTTCGCGGGCTAGATCTTGGCGTGAGCGTTTCTAAAACCTTCCTTCAAACAGGTGGTTCTGCAAATCTAAAAAACACAGCCTCCATTCGGGCAGAATCAGCCTTATTGAACAGTGGTGCACTCAATGCAGGAAACGCAAATCTGGCCACAACTAACTTTATTATTCAAAACGCAGGGCATTCCACGCACACGGAAAATACCACAACGCTGCAAAGTGGATATAATTATATCGATGGAGAAAATGCAGCTGAGCATACAAAGTTTTCAGGGACAACCCGCGTCGGCAGATCACTCACCTCGGGAACTCTGACAGCAGATGGGGATGAATTTACGCTTAAAGAAGGAGCAACCGCCAAGGTTCGTGACACCGCAACTTTAAACACCAAATCCGTCCTCCTTCAGTCTCGCTCAAGGCTCGAGGCAGCGCAGGTAAAGTTTACCAACCTAGTCAAATCCCTTGAATTCTACGGAGAAGTTAAATCCCAAAATGCCAGGGCCATTTCAGCCAAAATGGCCAGTGTCATCATTGGGGAACGCGCCAGCTTTATTGACCCCACGGGAAGAACCTCGCGTCATTTTTCCGTAGACGCCGCCTCGCTCCATTTGAATCAAGATATTACCGGTCTTGACGAGGTGGTCTTTACCTTAACCCATGAACTTGAAGTTTTAAATAAGGAAATTTCTGCCAAAAAAGTTAGAATTGGCGCAGGGTCAGCAACGCTGATTGGCGCAAAAATCAAAAGCGACGAAGATTTTGCCTTACATGTGAAACGTGCAAGACTTGAAAAAAGCTTACTTGAATCCAAGAAAAATCTCTTCCTCAAAGTAGAAGAGCATATCACAGCCCATGAAACCACGCTTCGCGCAGGCGCAGACGTTATGGCAAGTTTAAGACAAGCCCATTTGCAAAAAATGGAAGTTTCGGCCACAGGAAACGCAACATTTGATATGCAAGACAGCTCCACACTCGGGTTTAGCAACGCAAAGATTGGCGGCACTTTTACAGCGCGCACGGGTGGAAACAGCAGTCTTGGCATAAGCGGCGATATCACCGCCACAAGCATCATCAACGAAGCCGGCGGGCCTTTGATTATTAGGGATTCCACCCAAATCGCGGTGGAGCATATCAACAATAAAGGTTCTTCCATTCATGTCCAAAAAAATTCCACCCAGCGGGCTGGAGTGATTCGTTTGGATGCGGGGGAAAAGGGGGATGTGCATATTGAAGGAAAGCTGCTCACAACGCCCGTGGTGATCACAGATGCTGCGGGCAAAAAGCATACGCTTTCGCTCATCGAGGTCATCGGCGGCGCGCTGCATGGGTCGGGGTTGTTGGAGGCTAAAGGGGATAACGCTGGTCATGAGGGCGAGGTTCATTTCAAGGTGAATCAATCCTATGGGGCAACATTTCGTGATAAATTCAACGTCCATGCCCTCAAAGCCTTCGTCAAGAACGACAAAACAACGGCGTTGCAGGATTTGAATGTGGCGGTGAATATTGAAGGCGTGGGGACGATTTATGTGCGCTCGGATGGGAAGGATCTCTTGATTGATACGCCCCTGACCATCCATTTGGGCTCGGCCATTCATATGGAGGTGAATCAGGCGCATGTGAAGGCGGATGTGGATATTCGCGGCAATGCGTTTTCCCTTCATGCGGATCACATAAAAGTTGCGGCCGATATGAAGGCAAAAGATCTAGCGCTCTCTTCAAAAAAGACCATCGAGTTTCAAGAACGCCTGAATGCAAACAAACGTGCCAGAGGCATTGAGGTCACCGCAGATGAAAATTTAAGCATTCATGCAGACGGAGATATCACCTCTCGTGGGGCCAAATTCAAATCGGGCAAAGACCTGGAGATAGAGACCAAAGCGAATCTGATTCTAGAGGCGATTAAGACCCAGCAACACACCTGCGCCAACCATTATCGCAATGTCTATGATCATAATACGTTTGAGGCAGCTGGAAAGCTTAAAATGCACGCGGAAAAAAAGATCAAGGGGATTATTCATGGCTCTGGAAACAACGGTATTGAGGTTGATGGAGATGAAGGAATTTCATCCTCAGGTTATGGGGAAACGCACGTTACCCGGGATGAAGTGCGCAGCTCTTGGCTTGGGTTTGTCCAGGATCGTTCTTATGAAACTGCCTCCCAGGCCCACCAATCGGTGCTCAGCTCTGCGCAAGGTGCGATCACGGTTAATTCGGTAAATGGGGGGCTGGATATGAGAGCGCTGCAGTTGATTGCAAATTTAACCAGCAGTATGACCTGCCGGTATAATATCGATATTCGGCCGGTTTATTTGAACAACACGCACAGCTCCTCCTGGAGCGGGTTCATTTTCTTTGGAGGATCCTCTTCTTCCACCCATCAAAGCGCCGCAACCTCTATTGTGGCCTCACAGCTGGGAAATGTGGAGGTGGGCTCGGTGGAAGGGCGAATTGATTCGGATGGAACAAAGTATTTGGCACCTAATGGATCGGTGACTTTAAGGGCACCTCAGGGGATTTCGAATAAAGGAATTGTGCTGAATCATACCTACGATGCGTCGCAGTTTACCTTTGGCGTCTCCTCCGCGATGCCCAGTTTTCAAACAGATTTGAAGATGACCGATATCACATCCAGCCTTGACGGTGGATCACCTACGGGCGCGGCTATGGGCATGATGGCCCAGCTTTCGGCCATTAAAGCGGATCTTGCAAGAAGCCGGGCCACCGCGCAGGCCATTGCCAAAGGTGCAGGGGTCGATGCCCTCAAAGCTTTTGGAGCCACAAGTTTGAATCTAACCTTCACACACGAAGAAGAGCACAAAGCCTGGACCACATTTATGGAAGGGGAAATTTCGGCCAGGGAATTTATCGTCGTCACCGATGAACTCGATCTGCGGGGGACCAATACCACGGCCGGTACTGCCACGCTCACGGCAAACAGCATGAAAACAGGGTCTTTGGAAGGGTATGCAAAAGCATCCAGCAGCAAAACAACCCTGGGGTTCACGGTGGATATAGCCGGGGCCATGAAAGGCGCAAGCGGGGATGTGACAAGCATGTCGTTTGCAACCGAATCATCCTCGTCTTTTAAATCGGAGCAATACACAGGTGATTTCAAGATTGCGCACATCAATCTCATAACCCCTCTCAAATGGGATCATACAGGCAATTCGGCGCTCGATGTCCAAGATAAAGAAGGCGGCAACGCAGACCTTGAAATACACGCCGTTGCCAATGTGAATACTTTTGAAGCAAGCAACGCCGGACTCAACGTAAACTTTGGCGCCAAGAGCACAACCGGATCCTTCACGGTGGGGCAAGAACGTGAATTTCATACAACGGATGGATTTAAAGACGCCGGCCAAAGCGTGGAAGATCTTACAGAAAAATTCAAACCTTTGCTAGGCGAAGGGGGTACCATCAAGGTGAACAGCATCACAGAATCTCACGAATCTTATAAGTTTAAAGTTTCTGGAGACCCATTCGCCCTTGCCGATATGCTAGACGGCAAAGCCCCCAGCAACGGCACCATCAATCCTTTACGCGTGGACGCCACCATCAATGGACAGCAATTTTCAGCTGGGATCGTGAGCCCAGAAAACCTGATGAACACCCTGGAGGGAATCGTAGATGACATGGGCGGCATCGCAAATGCAAGCCGAGACATCATCCGCAACCCCGGCTGTTTAGCCGATGCCGCCTCAGACGCTTCCATAGGAATTGCCCGTCTCGTCAAACCCATTGTTGATACGGCAGAACGTTTCGTTGGACCTCGTGAGCTTCCTGGGCAAAATGCCAACACAACAAAACCCAGCACGAAACTGGCAGGAAATGACCCAAGAAGATGGCAAAGGGAAGACTCCAAAACTCCAGGAGAAGACACCACACAAGACACGCGTGATTTTATCATTGGTGAAGATGGGAAGGCGTATTTTGAAGAGGATCAGCAGCAGAAACAGACGGTACATGAGGAAGAGCAAGATCAGAAAACAAATAGGACTAAACAGGCTCCAGATGAAGCTGATGTTGAGAATCGAGGTGGCGGGGGCCATGAAAATCAGGATCATGCGTCCTTTGATACACAAGACTACGATAATTCAGAAGATGATTTTATCCGGGGATTTCAGGAGCTTCAAAGGCAGGTCTCAGAAGTTGATCCAGAACTTGCCGAAGCTCTCGCAGACCCAGATCATCTCGAGGATTTGCTTGCAAGAATGAATCCTCAAGAAGACATGGCC
>CAIYWZ010000162.1 GCA_903930075.1 uncultured Alphaproteobacteria bacterium
AAGGGATTCGAACCCTCGACCCCAACCTTGGCAAGGTTGTGCTCTACCCCTGAGCTACGCCCGCTTTAAAAGAACTGTCTTTTTATATACACAGCTCTCTTTTTTTATGCAACAAAAAAATGCATAAAAAGGGAAAATACCCCTTTTATTTTGCAGAACCTGTTTTGTTCCATGTATTTTTCTCTGCGATACGCGCAGCTTTTCCAGTTCTTCCACGCAAGTAATATAATTTTGCCCGTCTTACATCACCTCTTCTGACGACTTCGATCGTGATATTTGGCGAGTATACTGGAAATACACGTTCAACACCTTCTCCATAGGAAAGCTTACGTACTGTAAATGAAGAATTAAATCCAGCATTACGTCTTGCAATACACATTCCTTCATAGGCCTGTGAACGCTCGCGTGTACCTTCAACAACCTTCACCCAAACCTTGAGCGTATCCCCAGCTCTAAATTGGGGGATAACCTTTCCCTCACTGTGCTTTAATAATTGTTCTTGTTCAAATTTTTGTAAGATATTCATGATATTTTTCCTCTTTTGATAAATAATTTAACCATAAATCTGGACGTCTTTCTTTTGTGAGTTTTTGTGACTCAGATAAACGCCAGTGCTTTATTTTTTCATGATGACCAGAAATTAATACTTCTGGTATCTGCCGATTTTTCCACATCTGTGGCCTCGTATACTGTGGATATTCTAGAAGTCCATTTGAAAAACTTTCTTCATTTAGGGATTCCACATCCCCTAAAACCCCTTCTTGCAAACGCACGCACGCATCAATTAAGACATAGGCCGGAATTTCGCCGCCTGTAAGTACATAATCTCCGATGCTAATCTCTTGGATATTCCACTCATCCAAAACCCTTTGATCTACACCTTCATACCTGCCACACAACAAAACAAGATGGTTTTCCTGTGCTAAAGATTTTGCTAAAGCTTGCGTCAAAGATTTTCCCCTGGGAGAAAGATAAATGATTTTTCCCATACTCTGATGAAGGGCTTTTTCAATGGCACTTCCCAAAATATCAGGCTTCATCACCATCCCAGCTCCGCCACCTGCAGGTGTATCGTCAACAGTTTTATGTTTATCCGTTGCAAAATCACGAATATTGACCGTCTCCAATTCCCAAAGTCCTTTTTCGAGGGCCTTTCCTGTCAGTGATGCGCTCAGCGCTCCTGGGAAGAGTTCTGGAAAAAGAGTCAAAACTGTGATTTTAAAAGCCACGGCTTATTTCCTTCCACACAGAAAATCATCTTCAATTTGGATAATTTTCTTTTCCAAATCAATGACGGGAACCGCATCCGGGTTGAAAGGAACCAGATAAGATTCTTTGCCATCAGACACTTCAATGAGATCACCTGCGCCAAAATTAAAAACGCTCGTGATTTTTCCCAAATCTAGTCCTTTTATACTGTGAGCTTGACATTCTAAAAGGTCAACATGGTAATAAAATCGATCATCTGCTTTTGGAAGATCTTTTCTTAGGACATATAACTTAATGCGCCGATATTGTTCTGTATCGTTTCTCGTATTTACGCCCTCGATGTGCGCAAGAAATTCTTCTTTTGAGTTTTCACGACCGAATTTCAAAGGAATTTTTTTTCCTTCTTCATCAAGAAGCGTGTGATAGGACATGATGTCCGATGGAATTTGAGTAAATGACTTTACCAAAACCATCCCCTGTATACCATGAGGAGAGGTAATCACACCAACACAAACAAGATCCAAAAGGCCTGTGGTCATCAAAAATCCTTATTCTGCAGGCTTTTCTTGTTCAGCAGGAACTTCAACAGGTGCGGGAGCTTCTGCTTGCGCTTTTGCTTGGGCGGCTGCAGCTTTGGCAGCTTCTACTTCTGCAAGTGCAGCAGCTTTTGCAGCTTCAGCAGCGGCTTTTTCTGCTTCAATCGCAGCTTTTGCAGCAGCTTCTGCTTTTTCCTTTGCAGCAATTTCGGCCTTCATTCTTTCCTGAGCTTTTTTCTTAGGCTGTGATTGAACAGGATTATCTGCAAATTCAGGCATTGGAATAATATTTGCATGTCCTAAGAACTTTGCAACACGATCTGTTGGCTGCGCGCCGACCGAAATCCAATATTTCAAACGCTCTGTTTGCAAAACAATACGCTTTTCATCATCTCTTGCGGCCATTGGATTATAAACTCCAACTTTTTCAATAAACTTGCCATCACGTGGGCTTCTTGAATCTGCCACAACAATGCGGTAGTAAGGTTGCTTTTTTGCTCCTGCTCGAGCCAACCGAATTTTTAACGCCATTCATATACTCCTTAATAATTAATAATATTTATTTCATCCGTCCGGGATTAAACCCCTTCAGACCATTTTTTAGAAAATTAAGCTTTCCCAGTTGACCGAGTTTTGCTAATTTTCCAAATTTCTTTGTGGCATCGCTCATATCTTGATACATCTTCAATAGGCGATTCACATCTTGAACTTGTGTTCCAGAACCTTTTGCAATCCTTCTTTTACGAGATGCATTGAGGAGCTCTGGGCTCTTGCGTTCTTCCTTCGTCATCGAACGAATCATCGCAAGATTTCTTTTTAAAATTTTATCATCCATCAAATGCGCAGGGATTTGACCTTTGATCTGTTCCATTCCTGGCATGTGATTCATCAAAGTTGCAAGGCCCCCCATTTTGAGCATTTGCTCCAGCTGCAGGGCAAAATCTGACAAATCAAGCCCACCCTGCTGGAGTTTTTTGGCCATGGCTTCGGCGCTTGCCATATCCACCGTTTCCATGGTTTTTTCAACCAAAGAGACAATATCGCCCATATCCAAAATACGGTCTGCAATGCGCTTTGGATGAAAAGGCTCAAGGGCATCTACTTTTTCCCCAAGACCGATAAACTTGATGGGGCACCCCGTGACTTGACGCATGGAAAGCGCCGCACCACCTTTTGCATCTCCATCCACACGGGTTAAAACAACCCCTGTTAAAGAAACACTTTCCATAAACCCTTTGGCAATATTAACTGCATCTTGCCCCGTTAAACTGTCAGCCACAAACAAAGTCTCACCTGGGGAGATGAGGGTTTGAAGTTCCCGCAATTCTTTCATCAACTCAGCATCCAGTTGCAGGCGTCCTGCCGTATCAAAGATAACGACATCATACCCTCCAACACGCGCTTGCGTGATCGCACGATTTGCAATATCAAGAGGTTTTTGACCTTCCACAATAGAAAGAGAATCTACCCCAATATTTTTTCCCAAAATCTCCAACTGCAATTGAGCAGCCGGTCTATAGATATCCAAAGAAACCAGCAGTACACGCTTGTTTTCTTTTTCTTTAAGTCTTTTTGCAAGTTTTGCAGTCGTGGTCGTCTTTCCGGATCCTTGAAGCCCTACCATCAAAATAGCAGCTGGAAGTCCTTGAAGTTTAAGCTCCCCAGAATCACTCCCCAAAACTTCAACCAAATGGTCATAAACCACCTTAACCACAATATGTCCAGGACTCAGGCTGCTCAAAATTTGCGCGCCAATGGCTTTTTCTTTAACCTCTGCAATAAATGTTTTAACAACACTTAAAGCTACGTCAGATTCAAGCAAGCTGATACGAATCTCCCGAAGCGCCGCGTCAACATCCGCCTCAGAAAGAGTCCCTCTACCCCTTAATTTTGAAAAGATCGACGATAACTTCGCCGTTAAACTACCAAACATATTTTTAACCATAACAAAAATGCCAGCGCACGTTACTTCATGGGCCAGCTTGTTTCAATAATCCATAATATACGCAAAAATAAACTAAACTGCAAGAAAAAAATGAAAAAATGTAGCAGCAAATAAATAATGTCCGGTTTTTGATCGAATGTAAATGTCCTCTTAACTTAAATTTCGTATGTTTAGTTAACACAAAAAAACATGGAGGAAATTTAGATGATCACGAGTATCAAAGCACAAGAGGACACGATAAGAAGAGTAGCAGTATTGGATAGGATAATCGATAAGAAAATAACGCAAGTTGAAGGAGGGATAGAATTAAATTTGGGGGAGCGTCAGATTCGACGGCTTTTGATCAGATATAATGAAGGAGGAGAAGAGGCGTTGTTACCTAAACCTCGTCCTGGAAGGCCTTGCACGGGTGATGAGGAAAGACAAAGGATTCTAGATTTGATCAGAACAGTCTATCAAAAATGGCCGCCAAAGCACGCATGGGAGAAATTAGTGAGGTATCATGAGTTTTCCTTGAGCTATGAGAGTTTGCGACAGTGGATGATAAAAGATGGGATTTGGACACATCAAAAAAAGCCGGGGAAACCCATTCACCAAAGTCGAGATCGCAGGCCCAGGTTTGGGGAATTGATCCAAATGGATGGGTTATTTCATGATTGGTTTGAAGGAAGAGCCGCAAAATGTTGTTTAATTGTCAGCATTGACGACGCCACAAGCAAACTCATGAGTCTTCGTTTTGAGCCTGTAGAAAGCACATTTGCCTATATGCGTATGATAAAGGACTATATCCAAAAATTTGGTCGGCCCTTGGCTTGCTATACCGACAGGCACAGTATTTTCAAGGTTAATGTTGCCCAGTGTACAGACCGCACACAACAGGACACGCAAATGGGACGCGCACTACGTGAGCTTGGGATTGATCTTATTTGGGCACTTTCTGCGCAAGCTAAAGGTAGAGTAGAACGCGCAAACAAAACCCTACAAGCCCGCCTGATCAGAGAGATGACGCTACTTGGACTTTCTACTATCGAAGATGCAAACATCTATCTGGAGGAGTTTATAGCCGAACATAACGATCAATTTGCGTATACCCCGTCAGATCCCAAAGACGCCCATTTGCGCAATATTCGCACAACAGAAGAGTTGGATAGGGTTTTTAGCCATATTGAAACCAGAGTTGTGACGAAAAATTTAGAAATATCTTTTGAAAATAAAACCTATCAAATTCAAGCTCCTGAACGAAAATACCGTTTGCAAAACCAAAAAGTCATCGTGCACGAAATGATCAATGGACAAACGATAATTGTATTTGAAGGAGAGTCCCTGCCCCATAAGGTTTTTGAAAAAAAGATCCTTTGCAAAAGCGCCGACTCAAAAGAAATAAATGCCGTTGTAGATGCCGTTGTAGATGCTGTTGTTGGTGATATTGCGCATAATAGAACGACAAGCAATGGAATTCTGGCGGCTTAAGGTTTGATGTGGCGCTGTCGTGCCCATTTTTCTTTTATTTCTTGTCTTAAGAGTGAAATTATTCAAAAAGATTGTCAATGCACGCTGCGCTCGGAGGCTTTGACAATCTTTTTGAATAATTTCTTGAAGAAAGACAACAAAAAAAGAAAAAAATATCGTTTTTGTTTCTAAATTGAAACTGACCACCTGTAAACAACGGGCACATTCTTAATCATTTTCTCTTGACCAAAATATTCCCCATGTGATACAAGTTTTTTATAATTCAAGATACGAAATCTTCAATTAGTTAACACGAAAACCGGACATCTATTATTTGTTCAAAACCGGACATTTCTTTTTTGCTGCAACAGAAAAAAATGAAAAAATTTATCCGCCTTATAGCGCAAGAATTTCTTTCACAAACGGAATTGTAATTGCGCGTTTATTAATAGTGGAAGCTTCACTGAGCGTTTCAACTGTTTGATATATCACACCATATTCTCTTTGCAAGCGCGTTAACAGAAAATCAATGACGTCTTCATGGACAGTTATTTGATGATCGCCAAATTGTTTAAAGAAAAGAATCTTCATAAACTCCTGGCTCGGGTTTTTGATTTGGATCATCTTGAGAAGTTTCAAACGTGACCTTAAATCAGGAAGGGCAATTTCATCGGGGATAAAGGACGTGAAAAGCAAAACCTTTCCGTGAAGACTTAAGATATGGTTCATCATATGAAATAAATCGACTTCAGATAATAAATTATCAATCAAAACTGTTCCTTGATCTTTCATTTTGAAAACATCTTCTACACAAGAAACGATCTTCATTCCTTGACTTGCAAATAAATGCACCAATTGAGTTTTACCCGATTTAGGCAACCCATAAATATAAAGGCCATGCATGGGCACATCTAAAGACCCATCATAATAGTTTAATACTTCTTCTTGTTCTAAATTGCGAATAAACCCTTCTGGGGAATATGAAATTTCAGATTTCAACGGAAGAGGGATTTGTATTTTCATTTCTTGTAATACGCGCTTTGCAAATATTGTTGAATTGAAAATCGAATAACAACACCCAAAACGGCTGCCACAGGGACTGCGATGAGAACCCCCATAAATCCGCCTATTTTAGCCCCAGCCATCACTGCAAACACAATCCAAAGCGGATGCAATCCTACACTATTTCCAATAAGAAGAGGGCTCAAGACAGCCCCTTCTATAAGCCCCCCAAGGATAAAAACCACTAAAATTGCCATATATCCTGCGCCGCCAAAATTTGAGAAAACCCCTGAAAAAATAGAAGCCACAAATCCAAAAGAAACGGCAAAATAGGGAATAAACGAAAAAAGCCCGGAAATCAGGGCAATAAACACGCTGCTCCCAACCTGTATAATCGAAAGAGCGGTGCTATAATATAGAATCAAAATAAAAGCAATCAAAGCCTGGCCACGGACCCAAAACCTGAGTTTTTGGTGCATATCTTTTGCAATCTTGAATACTGTTTCGCTATAACGCCTTGGGACCAAGTTTTCTATTTTCCCAACAAAATTTGGCCAATCCTTTAAGAAAAAAATGGCAACGATTGGCGTGATAATAATCAAAGATAAAATATTTGCAAACACCAGCCCTTTCGAAAGCAACCCAGAAGCAAACACAACGCCCCAATCAACAAATCCATGGAGAATATTCGAAACGCCTTCTTTGATAGAAGAAATATCTTGTTCGGGAAAAAAATCGGAGAATTTATTGGCAAGTTTTGTCACTTGATCTTGAATAAGCTTAATGTACTGGGGCATATTATGAACTAAATAAACGAGTTGAGCTTGGATATAAGGAATCAAGATGATACAAAATACAACCAACACAGCAAAGAGCCCCAGCACGAGCGCCGATGAAGAAATAGCCCTTGGGATTTTTAATTTCTGCTCGAGAATTGACACCAAAGGATCAAAAAGATAAGCAAAAACCATACCGATTAAAAAAGGCAAAAGAATATCGAAAAAAAATGTAAAAAACAAAATAAGAGAAAGGAGAAATCCTACAATAGGCAAAACAGTTGCAAGAGAGAGTTTTGATATCATCATCTTTTTAAGCTCCATTTTTTAAAATTCTCCATCCTAAATAAATATAGTCAACCCCAGAGTAAACAGTTGTTAAGGTTGTTGCAACTAAAAGAATATGTGTGATGTAGCCAAGGGGGACAATATTTTTTAAGATTGCAGCGCCAATGCATAAAAACAAAAACAAAGTATTGATTTTACTGCTCCATAGAGGAGAAAACTCAACACCACCGGCGTAAGAGTTCAAGTACACAATCCCGCCCAAAATCACAATCTCTCGCAAGATCACAAGGGCAAAAAACCATCCTGGAATCAACCCTAAATAAACACATGCCACCAAAATTATAGATGCAAAAATTTTATCTGCTAAGGGATCAAAAGCTGCTCCAAATAAAGATTCTTGCCCCATCCAGCGAGATATTAACCCATCAAAGACATCACTGATTCCACCAAGAAAACACCAGATCACGGCCTCTTGAAATCTACCGTTTATCATCAAATACGCAATATAGGGCGCAACTAAAATACGAGAGAGAGTCAAGAGATTCGGAACAGTTAAAAGCTCAAGATAATTCATAACACATTACCAACGCAAAACAAGAGATTTCAGGGCTTTAGACATTTATCGCATATCCTTCATAAAATTAAAGTAAAAGTTATTCACAAGTCTTCAAGGACTATATCTAAAACTCATCTTACAATACAAGAGTCTTTTTTGTTTTTTGCCAAAACCCTTAGAAAACATAGCTCAAATAGAAGTGATGAAGTTTTGAACATATACTCTCAAACCATTGGATTCTCCATATTTTTGGAGATCTCCCCCATTTTATCCACAAAGTTATCCACAGTTTTGGTGGATAAGTCCCAAACCCTTTGATGCTCCGAGGTCAAGAGGTGGTCAATCTTTTTTTTAAATAAAAAAAATAAAAAAATCTTTTTTTTTATGAGTGACAGGAGTATAAGTGATTCTTGAAGATCAACACTATACATAAGGATAAATAAATAATGACAAAAGAACTTACACTTTCAATTATTAAACCAGATGCAACACGCAGAAATTTAACTGGCGCAATCAATGCAAGATTTGAACAATCAGGTCTTCGAATCGTTGCTCAAAAACGCGTTCTTCTGACCAGAGCTGAAATAGAAGGATTTTATGCAGCGCATGCCGAAAGATCTTTTTTTGACGAATTATGCACTTTCATGACCTCAGGACCTGTTGTTATACAAGTTCTTGAAGGCGAAGATGCCATTGTAAAAAATCGCGAAATCATGGGAGCAACAAACCCTGCAAACGCAAATCCAGGAACAATTCGTAAGGATTTTGCCGAGTCTATCGAAGCAAACTCAGTTCATGGATCAGATTCACCAGAAGCTGCAGCTGTGGAAATTGCCTATTTCTTCAGCAAAACTGAAATTGTTGGTTAATATAAATAAAATGAAGTTTTTTTTCTGCGCTTTATTTTTGACATTTTCTGTTTTTGGGGAAGACAACCCTTATATTGTAAAAGATGTGAGTATTCAAAAAACAGGGAAATCGTCAAAAGAAGCGCGGGAAAAAGCTTTAGTGCAGGCTCAAATTGAAGCCTTTAATATTTTAATAGAACGTATGCTTCCCGATGCAGAATTAAATAAGATTCCAAAATCTTTCCAAGATTCTAACGTTTCTTCTTTAATCAAAAAATTTTCTATCGATTCGGAAAAAACAACGTCCAATACATATTCTGCCATTTTACGCTACGAATTCGAACCAGACTTAGTTAAAAGTGTTTTTGAACAGTACGAGGTTAACTATGTTGAAAATTTTATTCCTGACATGCTCATTCTTCCAATCTTAGTCAAAGATGCCGCTCCACAATTATGGGAAGAAGGTAATATATGGATGGAGGAATGGAAACACAGAAATAACGTTAAAACCAGACTCCCCTATAAAATTCCTTTAAATGATTTTGTCGATTTATCCATTATAAATTCACAAGAAGCCTTCTCAGGTCAAAGAGATAAGCTAGATCGGTTAGCAGATAAATATAGCGTCAAAGACATTATGATTTGCGTTTTTCATCTCCATAATGAATATATCAATATCGACATTATTTATCACGGGAACAAAGTTTTTAATATTCCCTCATTGATTAAAAAAGGACCATTAAACTCAGATTTACTCAAAACGATTAAGAACGAGACGATACTAGCGATCTGGAAAGCGTGGAAAAATAAAGGCTCTCTGATCTCCAACCAGTTCGATGAACTTCTTTGCCTGGTAGAAACACCCAACATTGCAACATGGAAAGATATTAAAGATAAGCTCGCAGGAGTGCGGCTGATCAAAGAAAGCAAACTTATCAGCCTTTCCAAGGGAAGATCTGAAATATCACTTAAATTTTCCAACACCCTAGATGCCCTCATGGAAGAGCTTTATGGCGCAGGTCTTGAACTCAATCATCAAGAAAACAATTGTTTATTAAGACTCAAATGAAAAGATACATTTTAACAGGAGCCCCAGGATCTGGGAAAACTTCTCTTATAAGAACTTTGGAAATGAATGGGCACATAGTTGTTCACGAAGCCGCAACGGATAGGATTGAATATGATCAAGGCTTAGGAATAAAAGCACCCTGGACATCACCCCAGTTTATTGATGACATTATAAGCCTCCAAAAACAACGCCAACAACAAACAATTGGCGATATACAATTCTATGACCGATCCCCCTTTTGCACCCTAGCACTGGCCCAATATCTTGCCTTTACCCCCTCCCCTCTTCTGTTGGAAGAAATTGACCGTATCCAAAATAATAAAATATATCAAAAAGAAGTCTTTTTTATAGAAAACCTCGGATTCATCACACCAACGGATGCCCGTCAAATCACCTTCGAAGAAACCCTAAAATTTGAAAAAATTCATGCTCAAATTTATGAAAAATTTGGATTCACACTTGTGAAAGTTCCTGCTGAAAATTTATTAGACAGAATAAATAAGATTCTTTTAAAAATAAATCACCGCTCATAATTATTAACCAATCTTTCACTTTTAACACATATTCTCAATTAAAAAGTGGAGAAGAGAGAATGTTAAAATTTTTATTGCTGATGATATGCCTACATTTGGCAGAGCCTCTAAAAATTGCCGCAAATATTGCACCAACTGAATTTTCACTTAAAAATCTTTGTATAACTTCAGGAGGGACATGGGATAGTGACAAACCACAACCTTGCATATTCGGGAAATGGACTGATTTAAACGCTAATCTTGCAAAGACCGTCGTCTTCGATGAAGATGAACAACGCTGCGTTACAAGAGAAAGAGCCTGTATTAATTCAGGTGGGGTATGGAACGATAAATATCGTCTTAAATGCAGATGTCCTCGCAATATGGAATATGATCACAATTTAAATGTAAAGGGATGTAGATGTGCTTCAACAATTACGCGTATGGCTGGAAGAGTAGCCGGGCTCCTTTCAAAACCGATCTTTGATAGAAAACGAAGAGAATGTATCCCCACAGAACAAAGTGCCTGTGAAGATTCAGGTGGATCATGGCAAGATAATGTTGGTTTTTTTGGTGAATGTAAATGTAGATATGGCTTAAAAGTAAATTCAGAAACCAATAGATGCTGTCCTAAATATCAAAGAATTATCTCTGGAAAATGCGCCTATGACCCCTTAAAACTTCATAGAGAATGCACAGATACAGGCAAAAAACTCATCGATGCAACCATATCTATCAACAGAATTACCGATGTGATATGCCAATAAAAATCATCTTTTTAGAAAAAATTTACTCAGATCATCTTTCCTACAAAGTGACGGATCCGTTAACCTTTTGTTAATAATCTTCCCATTAACTCAAAGAATAACAATCAAACATAAAAGGAGTTTTATACATATGCAAAAGTCATACATATGGGGAGTGAGTCTTGGTTTTTTTATTTTAGGAACGCTGACTTTTCAGTATTCTATTGCTTCAACAAAATATATCAACAAAGTTCAAAATATTTCCTACGCCGGACAAGAGACAAAAAAATCTAATTATTCGGAGCAAGAGAGTATCGAACTCCCCATCGCTGGGCCTGTTGTCAAAACCTTAACTCCACAAGAAGAAAAAATGAGGCAAAAAGAAATCCAAAAAATAGAAAAAGGATTTATGCGATTTGAGAAAAAGCAAAAAGAAAAAATTAGAAAAATAGAAAGACAGTTGAGCAGAGCCGAGCTAAAGCTAAAAGGCTATCAAACAAAAATTGAAAATCTCACAAAAAGACTTAATAATGAAAAAGAAAAACTAGTTAAAGAAATAGAACAAAAAAATCTAAAAATAAACGATGATAAAAAAGTGTTAAAAAAATAAATTTTTAACACTTTAAATACATTTTCTATTATTTCTTATTCTGCGTGACGGTTTTGTAAAAGTGATAACAGAAGAAAAACACCATACTTCCTCCTAAAACCATCGTTAATAACTCATTAGAGGCAATTTTTTCGATTCGGAATAAATCACTCGTTTGATATATGGCAAAAGGAATTGCCAAAGCAACTGCCATCAAAGCTTCGCCCGCAATAAGCCCTGCGGCATACAACAGGCCTTTTTGTTCTCCTTTAGCCACTAATTTTTGATTTTCTTCGTAACTGAGGCCTTTGCGTGATTGTTTAAAATGTTTTTCCACAAGAAACGAAATAAATCCACCAATGAGCGCGGCTGTTGTCACATCATAGGGAAGATAAATCCCAATGGCCACAGCCAAAACAGGCAATCTAAAGGATGCATTATAGGTTTTTAAACGGTTATCAACCAAAATAATAACAACTGCGATAAATCCTCCAATGCTGTACAACATCCAATTAATCGTATCAGAAAATACCCCTTTGATAATTTCAGCCATCAGAGCCGCTTTTGGAGCAGACATCACATTGTCTGGATTCATATTTGGACGCGGAAGAGAACCCGTCAGACCATATGCCTCATAAAGAAGTTGTAAAATAGGTCCAATTGTAATTGCACCTGCAATCACACCCACAATCAGCATAAGCTGCTGTTTCCAGGGAGTGGATCCAACGATTTGACCGGTTTTGAGATCTTGAAGATTATCCCCCGCCACAGCTGCAGCGCAACAGGTAATCCCAGAAAGCATCATAATAATCGCAGCAATCCCCACACCGTGCTGTTCAAAATCTACATGTTGCCCCAGCATAAGATATAATATTGTTGAAATTAAAATGACTCCCATGATGGTCACACCAGAAAGTGGATTATTGGAAGACCCCACGATCCCTGTCATATAGGCTGAGATACATGAACACAAGAAACCAACCACCAAAGAAAAGAGTGTAGAGACAAAAACCACTGAGATAAAAAGTGGTTCAGAAATCTCCAGGTTCAGATTTTCAAAAATATAATAACAAATGCCAAATACCGGAATTGTAAATCCAATTGTGGTGGCAATAACCCAATTCATCGGCATATCTTTTTCAGTACGCACTTCACTGACAACTTTACCCATACGCGCTTCACGAATAGAGTCTAATGATGATAGAATTGCATTTTTAATAGGATTTGCAATATTAATAACCGTCCAAATTCCTCCGACAATAAAAGTTCCCACGCCTACGAATCTCATTTTAGAGAGCCAAACCCCAAAAGCCGCATCAAAACCAACCTGACCTTCTGGAGAACCAAAAAGAAAAGTATAAAGAGGTATACCAATCACCCAAGTGATGCCGCTACCCACAAGCATCGCAAGACACGCCTTATATCCAATCACAAAACCAGATCCGATCAACGCCATGGATAAACCAGTCCCAATTCCAAACGTTGTCCCACCGGGCAAAGTAATCCATTTATGAATCATCCCTGAACAAATGCCTAAACCCGTTTGCATAAATGCAGAAGTTGCAGATAAAAGACCACCAATCACAAGTTCTTTGGCTCCAGCAGATCCAGATTCACCAGATTTTAAAACCTCCGCTGTTGCAACTCCTTCAGGATATTTGAGCTTAGATTGAATAATATATGTCCGCCTCAAAGGTACGGAAAAAAGAACCCCCAAAATTCCACCAATCATGCCGATAAGTGTTGTTTCAAAGATATTAAAATTGGCCCAATATCCCATCATAACAACCGCAGGTAATGTGAACACAAGCCCTGCCGCAATCACTTCCCCAGCAGATGCTATTGTTTGGACCATATTATTTTCAAGAATATTAGAGTTTCTAAAATAACGCAAAACCACCATGGAAACAACAGCCGCAGGAATACATCCTGTAATTGTAACGCCCATCTTAAGCCCCAAATAAGCATTTGCTGCGCCTAAAACCATCGCTAAAATAATTCCTAACAAAACACCTTTAACGGTAATTTCAGGAAGTATTGTAGAAGCGGGGATAAACGAGGTCATCGTATCTGACTTTTTTGCGGGTTTAGATTGAACGCTCTGTTCTACATTTTTTATTTTGAGAGGTCTACCACTCATACTCTTATACTCCTTATTAACAAATATCAAGCGTAGAGATTATCATAGAAAGGAGAAAAATCAAGGAATAAGTTTATAAAAGTTAAAAAATCTTAACTTTTTTCTCCAATGTCAGTTTAGCCTTTTTGCTTGCATGCCTAACGATATATATTCCTGCAATAATAATAATCAAACTTCCCAAAATGGTTGAAAAAGAAGGTATATCCCCCAAGAATATATATCCAAAAATAATTGTCCAAATCAGATTTGTATATCCAATAGGCGCAACAATAGATCCAGAAGCAGATTTAAATGCCTGCGTTAAAAAAAGCTGGGCAAATCCTCCGAGCAGACCGATGATCGCTAAACTACAAAAATCAGTGAAAGTTGGCAGTTTCCAAACAAAGGGGAGAAATATAAAGGCTGATAATGCAGCAAATAAATTGTAATAGATAACAACGATGCTAATGGGCATAATCTTGCTGAAAAAGCGCCCTTTTAAAAGAACATATGCATCAACAAACGCGGATAATAGAACTAAAATAGTGCCGCCATTAAAAACATCACCTGTTGGATTTGCAATAATTAAAACTCCTAAAAAACCAACTAAAATAGCCATCCAACGCAAAATATCAACTTTTTCTCCCAGCATTGGTTTTGAGAGAATACACATAAAAAGGGAGCTTGAAAAACTTAAAGAAACGGCATCCCCCACGGGCATCATACTCAACGCCTGAAATAATAAAACAGCAGATATCATGCCCGCAGTTCCTCGAACAACTTGCTGTTTTACGATACTTTTTTCAAGGCGAAAGCTCTGGACTTTATCAACGTATACAGCATAAAAAAATGGAATGATGAGCGCAAATAGGTACCTGAAAAATATCACTTGAACAACGATGTATTTTGTCGAGACGGTTTTTGCAATTGCATAGATCACCGCAAAAAGAAACGCTGCGCACAAAGCAGAAATACAAGCGTTTCTAATGGAATGTTGGGGAAGATTCATAATAATTTAGACCTTTGGTTTTGATTCTTTGCGAATAATATAATAGCCACTGCCAACAATCAGGACATAGCCAAGGATAAGAGATAAATCTGGAATTTCATTCCAAAACACAAAACCAAAGACCACGCCCCAAATCATCCCAGAATAGGCCATAGGAGCCACGGCTGAAGCTGGTGCAAAATTATAGGCCATTGTTTGCAATAAGAATCCCACTCCTCCAAATAACCCTAAAGCCACCAATATCAGTGAATCATGAACAGAGGGCATTTGCCAATAAAAACATGCTATCATTCCACTGACCAAGGATGCAGATAAACAAAGCAAAAGGGCGGATGCGCCAGGGGAATGCTTATCACTTAAGACACGCCCCATAATAATGACATAGGCATCTGTGAGTGAATAAAACAAAGCATATACTGCTCCCATACAAAAAATATCCCCTCCAGGTTGGGCAATGATCAAAATACCCGTAAACCCAACAAAAACAGCCACCCACCTTGGTAAATCAACACGCTGCCCAAGAATGGGAACAGATAAAGCCGTAATAAACAAAATAGAAGAAAAATTGATCGCCGTTGCATCTCCAAAGGGAAGCAATTTAAAAGCCGCGCATAAAGCTGTAATGCTCAGCGCACTAACTCCCCCTCTGATAAAATGTTGCAGAGTCAATTTTGTGGAAATAAATAATTTTGGCCTATCTTTTTCAAAATAATAAAAACCAAAACAGGGGATAATAGAGATAAAAAAACGAATAAACGCAACCTGAACAGGCGAATATTCTGTTTCTATACCCTTAATAACAGCATTCATAATAGAAAACATCGCAATTGCTAAAAGAGCAAAGACAATACCTAGTTTAAAATTGGATTTATCCATATCAGTCACACTTTCATAATTAAATATTCACTCATACAACTTAATGATGGTTTATTATTTTTTTTTCAAGTAGTATTTTTTTTAAAAATCTATATATACTTTTTTAGATATATGTGAATGAAAAAAAATGAAAGAGAAATAATGTCTAATTTTAAAAAATCTTATGAAATCACAGGCGGAAATCCCGTCGTTGGTGAAATTCGCTGTCAAGGGGCGAAAAATTTTGCAACAAAAGCAATGGTGGCCTCTTTATTAGCCAAAGGGGTGACGATTTTAACCAATATTCCAAAAATTGGTGAAGTGGAGATTACAAAATATCTCTTAGAAACTTCAGGCGCCAAAGTTGAGTGGTTGGATCAGGCGACGCTGTCCATTGATGCAACAAATTTACAATCTTCAAAAGTCTCTATGCCAGACTCACGCACAAATCGTATTCCTATTTTGCTTTTGGGGGTTCTTTTAAATCGTTTTGGACAAGCCCATGTGCCCGTGGTTGGAGGAGATGATATCGGACCACGTAAACTCGATTTTCATACATCTGCAATTGAAAAATTTGGCGGTAAAATCGAACATACAAAAGATGGATATACCGCAAGCGCCCCTTCTGGATTAAAAGGCTGCCATATTCATCTGCCCTACCCTTCTGTGGGAGCAACGGAAACAAGCCTTTATTTAAGCGTTTTAGCCAAAGGAACAAGCGTGATTCATAATGTGGCCATTGAGCCAGAAATTATGGAACTGGTGACGATGCTGCGTTCAATGGGCGCAATTATTTTTATGTCGTCGAACCGAGAAATCACTGTTCAAGGTGTAAAAGAACTGCATGGAACAAAAATGAATATTATTGGAGACCGACTAGAGGCGGCAAGCTGGGCTGCTTTAGCGTGTGCGTCAAAAGGGAACATTGTTGTTTCTGGTATTCGCCCTGAAACTTTAGGAAATTTTTTAAGTTACTTTGCACAAGTTGGCGGAGGGTTTGAATTCTTATCTCAAGACACAATTCGGTTTTTTAGAAAACGAGAACTCACCCCCACGGTCATTGAAACCGATGTTTTTCCAGGATTTTCAACAGACTGGCAACAAACATTTGCTGTTTTACTCACCCAAGCCAACGGTGTCTCCGTGATCCACGAAACGGTCTACGAGAAAAGGTTGGGATACCTTGAAATTCTCAATGCTCTGGGGGCCAAAACTCAAGTTACACACCATTGTCTAGGATCTATAACATGTCGTTATACAGGGTTTGATCATCCCCATAGCGCGCTCATCATGGGGCCAACGCCATTTATAGCACCAGACCATCCGCTGCTCATACCCGATTTAAGAGCTGGACTTGCGTATATTGTCGCAGCTGCAATGGCAAAAGGTAAAACCGTTTTACAAGCTGTCGAACAAGTTGAAAGAGGATATGGAGATTTAAGCCTAAGACTGGCTCCTTTAGGGCTTGATATTAAAACAATTCAAATGTAAAAGAGGCATTTTCGTGAAATATGGGGTTCAAATTAACTATAAAATATTGATGTATATCAATAGTATTTTTATATCTTTTTTATCCGTTTTGATGCTTATTCCAATTGTAGTTGATTTAGTTTCTGGATCTGCCAACTATAAGTATTTTTTCATGAGTGCATTATCAATGGGTTTTGTTTCTGGAATTATTATTATTTCAGCAAAACCAGATGAAAAATTGAATCTGAATTTAAAAGAAGCATTTTTTTTGATACCAACATGTTGGATGACCATCTCTTTTTGCGCAGCAACGCCCTTCATGGTCAGTGGATTTTCTTTGACAGACTCTCTTTTTGAAATTGTTTCTTCTTTGACGACAACCGGCGCAACTGTATTTCCCAATAAAATGATCGATTTTTCAAAAGGAATGCAAATATGGTGTGCCATTTTACAATGGTTTGGGGGGATTGGTATCATTGTTATGGCGATGTCGGTCATGCCTATGTTGCGTATCGGAGGCATGCAACTTTTAAAGATGGAGTCTGCAGATAGGTCCGATAAGCTTCTTCCACGTATTTCACAAGTTGCAAGATCAATTTTTGGAATTTATCTGTTTCTAACAATTATTGCTATGCTTTTATTACAAACAGCAGGCATGAATGTTTTTGACTCCGTGTGTCATGCTATGGGATCGCTTTCAACGGGGGGGATTTCCATCTGGTATTCATCCGTTCATCACTATCACAGTATCTGGATTGAGTTCATCATGATGTTTTTCATGCTTATTGGTGCAACACCGCTTTTCCTTTTTGTAAAGCTATGGAAAGGAGAGTGGTCAGCATTATGGGATGATACACAAGCAAGATCTTATTATATTATTATTGCATTTTCTAGCATAGCAATCACATTTTGGCTATGGAATGAAAGGGGGTTTGATTTCTTTTCAGCATTGCGTCATTCACTATTCAATGTCGTATCAATTTCGGCAAGCGCAGGATACACATCCACAGAGTATATGACCTGGGGTGGATTTCCTGTTTTACTGTTGCTTTTTCTTTCTGTCATGGGAGGGTGTACGGGCTCCACAGCAGGAGGCATGAAAGTATTCCGACTACAAGTTATTTATGAAATTGCAAAAAATCAAATCAAACAGATGCTCCATCCACATGGCGTATTCTCACCAACATATCAAAATCGTAACATTTCAGATGCGATTGTTTCTTCAGTCTTGACATATTTTGTCTTGTGGGCCGTAAGTTTTATATTTTTATCCCTCTCTCTTGCCTTTTTCGGTGTCAATTTTTCTACATCTATCTACACAACACTTGCTATGTTATCTAATTTAGGACTCAGTTTTAACGATAATTTGATCATTACTTCCAATTTTTCTTTTTTCTCTGAGGGCCCCAAATGGCTGATGATGGCAGGTATGATTTTAGGCCGTCTGGAATTTGTGACCTTATTTGCCGTCATATCACCCAGCTTTTGGAAAGACTAATTGCTTTTAAATGGTAACTTGTATAAAGTTTTTAACCATATGATTAATGTAAAGGTGTAGTTCATGAATTTAGAAAATAAAAAACATTCCGCAATAACTCCATGGATAATGTGGACTCCAGTTGTCCTTTTCTTTATGTATCAATTTATCGTTCGGGTCAGTCCTGGAGTCATGCAAGACGATATTATGAGAAGATTCTCAATTTCTGCTCTTGAATTTGGGACCTTAAGTTCAATATTTTATATCGCCTATGCCTTAATGCAATTGCCTGTTGGAATTTTACTCGATCGTTATGGTCCTAGATTTGTGTCCTCTGGCTTTTTAACCCTGATCTTAGTTGGAATTCTTTTATTTATTTATGCACAAAACTGGACAGTTGCCCTTTTAGGAAGAGCTCTGATTGGTATGGGATCCGCAGGAGGCCTCCTTTCAACAGCTAAAGTTGCACGCATGTGGTTTGACGATATCACATACGGTAAAGTTCTTGGACTATCAATTTCAATTGGTGTATCCGGAGCAATCTATGGAAACTGGCCACTGACAAAAATGATTGAATACTTTGGTTCAAACGCCACTCTGTTTACACTCTTTTTTATAGGTCTTGCCTTATTTTTTATTATGGTGACTGTTGTGAAAAATGAGGGTCCACAAGGCCAAATTATTGAACCTTCTGTTTCCATATGGGAACAAACCAAAGATATTATGACAAGGGGCGTTATTATTAAGCTTGCCATCTATGGAGGGCTGATTGGCCCATTCCTCTATGCCTATGGAGATGCCTGGGGATTTAAGTATTTAACAACAGTCCACGGTTTGACCAAAGAAGATGCTTCATTGGCGATTTCGGCTCTTTATTTGGGTGTGATTTTTGGAATGCCTTTTACGGTCTACCTTGGAAAAAAAATCAATGCAGAAAAAATGCTCACCGTCATCTATGGTGTTTTAACATTAATCACATTTTTAATCTTATTTTTTATAAAAGGTATTCCTTATCATTTGATTATTGGACTCCATTTTTTATACGGAGTTTTGTGTGGATATCAAGTTCTCTTATTTTCTATTGTTGCTAAAGAAGTCACACTCGAGAAAAGCGCTTTTGTGACCTCAATTGTGAATATGCTCAATATGGCTTTTGGATTTTTAGCGATTTTCTTGGTTGGATTAATTATCCATTTTACTTGGGACGGTACTATTGAGAATGAAATCCCTGTTTACAGCAATTTTGCTTACCAATTGGCATTTGGAATTTTATTGGCGGGACTCTTCATTGGAACTTTAGGTGTTTTATTCACAAAAACTGTGGAAGAAAAATAAAGGAGAGGTAATCTCTCCTTATCTTTAGGCTTTAATTTGACTCAAGATATCATCTAAGTCTTTTTGGGAGCAAATCCCCAAAATCACGGGGTCATGTGGTTTAATGTTTTGGATATTCCAGTGCGTTTTATCACGAATTGTCGTAATTGTTCCCCGAGTCGTTCCAAGAAGCATACAGATATGCGTATCGGTAAGCTGGGGATAGTTTTTGATCAACCACAAAATCGCATCCGGACGATCGCCACGACGTGCCAAAGGTGTATATTTTTTACCACTTTTGGTTTTTGTCTTGATGGATTCTTTAGCGTTTTCTAAAAGTTGCAACTTTGCCTCTGGATCTGCAGAACAACGATCGATCTCTGCTTGAGTCAACTGACCGTTCAAAACTGGATCAAATCCCACCAGACCGGAAGCAACCTCCCCATCAGCAAGCGCTTTAATCTCTAAAGTATGGAGCCCGCAAAAAGCTGAAATCTGAGCAAAGGTAAGGGCGGTATTATCGAGCAACCAAATAGCTGTTGCTTTTGGCATGAGTGGTGTTGCCATATTTTCTAATCTCCTGAAATTAACTGTTTAATTTTTAATTTTAACTTAAGACAATTTTAAACAAAAAGAAAGCTTAAAATAAAAATTGGTGTCCCCTACGGGATTCGAACCCGTGTTTACGCCATGAGAGGGCGGTGTCCTGGGCCAGCTAGACGAAGGGGACATATTTAGAATTGTTTACACAATATTTTCACACAAAGCAATCTTTTTATACAGAATTATTTGAATTTTTTCATTTTCGGGTATAGAATGTAATTAATTGATTTGCTAAAATTACCCCTCTCCCAAGTCGTCATATATGGACGGGGATTATCGGTCAAGGAAAAAATTACAGCTTTCTGGCAGCAAAAACGCAATAGCTCTTGACGGTTGATCATGGCTGTTATCGCGGCTTTATTTAGGCCCCTTTCGATCCTTTGTGCATAAAAGGC
>CAIYWZ010000163.1 GCA_903930075.1 uncultured Alphaproteobacteria bacterium
ATTGGAACCCTTTACAAAAGACAATATAAAAACAACCCTGTCTCAGGATACTGCAGCTTTAGATAGCCTTATTTACCGTTTTGATTGTCTTCTGAAAAACATCGAACATAAAATTTTTCCTGCTCTTTTAAAAGGCTTATCTGAGTTGAATCCAGATGATACCTATCTTGATCGACTTAATAAGCTTGAGAAATACAACATTCTTCCAAGTTCGGGTATTTGGCTTAAAATGATTGATTCCCGAGATCAGATTGAAAAAGAATACTTTTCTCTAGATCCTCAAAATTTAGTTGAAGCGTTGAACCGATTTATCGGATATTCAAGAGTTTTACTAGAGTATTGGGACGAGATTAAATCGTATATATTGGATTTTAAAAAAAATTATTATTTGTGATATGATGCCCTTATTTACAACATCTGAATTATCTTTTTTCCCTGAACGTATCACGAAAAAGTCTTACCTGAAGTCTGTCTTCCTGCGCGCAGTGCAGGATCTTTTTCAGGGTAAAACACCTGCGTTTCCCTCGACTCCTCTTAATCAAAGGGTATACTGCCTCTTATCATACATAACCTTACCCATCAGTTTGTCTTCAAATATTCTCCATAGGCAGCTTAAAAACATCCTCCATCGCCGTCATCTTCAGAGCTTTAGCTCTGGAGATCTCTCTTCCCTTAAACAGGCTCACCTTAGGTTTTTATACGCATTAAAAGAGTTTGTGGAGGGTGTTTTTTTGGGTAAATCATCTTGTCTTTCTGGGGTAACACAAGGGAGATCCCCGCAAGCGAGGATGACTGGCCGGGCAAGAGACCCCATGTAAATTTTATGAAATAAAAAGGACTGAATATTGATGAATAAACCGTTACTTGAAATTATTAATCTTTCTAAAAGCTATGTACAAGCAGGAGAAAGGCTTGAGATTTTAAAAAATATCGATTTTACCCTTAACTCTGGAGAAATGGTGGCTCTTGTGGCGCCTTCCGGGGTGGGGAAATCGACGTTTTTGCATATTTTGGGGTTGCTGGATCATTTTGATTCGGGGGAGATTGTGATTTTAGGTGAGAAAATTTCATCCCTTAATGAAGACAGGGCGGCGCAAATACGTTTGAAGTCTTATGGGTTTGTTTATCAGGCACATCATTTGTTGCCGGAATTTACGGCTCTTGAAAATGTGATGATGCCCCTTTTGATTGCGGGGGTGAATAAAACGCAAGCAAAAGAAAAAGGCATGGAAGCATTGGCTCTTTTTAATCTTGATAGCCGTGCAATGCATAAGCCGTCGCAGCTTTCTGGGGGGGAGCAACAGCGTGTGGCTATTTTAAGGGCGATTGTGCATAGGCCATCTATCCTCCTTGCAGACGAGCCGACGGGGAATTTGGATGTACAAACGGCGGATCTGGTTTTTGATGAGCTTAAAAATCTGGTTCAAAAACTGGGGATTTCTGCGCTTATTGCAACGCATAGCCTGGAACTTGCAGAAAAAATGGATAGAATTGTAACTTTTGATAAAGGAAGCTTGAAGTTTCTTAAAAAATAGGTTATAGTCGCTCCAGAAATTATAAATATAGAGGTGAATTATGAAAATTGTAAATTCTTTAAAGACAATGAGATCTAGACATAAAGCTTGCCGCCTTGTGCGCCGCAAAGGTCGTGTGTATGTTATTAATAAGTTAAATCCTAGATTTAAAGCACGTCAGGGCTAATTTCTCTTGGATATAAAACATACGTCTTCTTTAACGCCAGATTTGGTTTGTGAAAAAGTAAAAACGATCATTGAGGATCACAAAGGGCTTGATCTTGTAGTTGTGGACTTGAAAGAAAAGTCTTCAATTGCAGATTATATGATGATTGTTTCTGGAACATCAAATCGCCACTTGGTTGGTATGGCCGGGGCGATTGTGGAAGGGATAGCAAAATCGGGCTTAAGGGCCAGATCTGTGGAAGGTTTGACTTTGGCAGATTGGGTTTTAATTGACCTTGGGGATATTATTGTCCATCTTTTCCGTCCAGAAATTCGTACCTTTTATGATCTTGAAAAAATGTGGGGCGTTGTGCTTCCCGTTTCTCAATTGGAAGTGGTTTGATGAAACTAAAAGCAATGTTGTTTTCGCAACCTGTGCTTTTAAGTTTTCTTTTTTTAATTGCGACATTTTGGGGGAAGTCTATCCCCCTTGATCTTTCCAGAGGCTTTTATACATTTAGTATTTTTCTCAAAGACGCCCTCATGCTGTTTTTGCCAGTTGCGATTATGATTTATATTGCAACAGCCCTGAAAGATTTTAAGAAAAATACCGCTTTTGTGATTCTTCTGATTATTTGTTTTGAAGCAATATCAAATACAACGGCCGTTTGGTTTGCTTATTTTGCAGTTAAACTCCATTCCTTTGATTTTGTTTTACTTCCTCCAAGTTCGACACAAGATTTAGCAACATTTTTTTCAATATCCTTTTTAAAGCCTAGTTTCTGGAGTCCAGATAAAGGGGTGATTGTGGGGGCGATTTTGGGGGTTTTACTCAGCTATCAATCGTTGTCAGCATTAAGAAGAGCTTTACTTAAAGTGCTGGCAGTAATGAATCTTTTCTATCTCGCATTATTTATTCTGCTTCTGTTTGCTCCTCACTCACCAACATTGATAGAAGAAGTCTCAAAATTGATTGCGAATGGCTTAACAACAGGTAATCTAGGTTTTATAATGATTATTTTTCTGGTTTTGCTTTCTTATCCATCCTTCCCATTTCTAATGCGATTGTTAGATAAAGGATTAATTGGTGTAAATTTCGTTCTCAAAAATATTTTCTCACGTGTGGTACCGTTTTTTGCCTTCGGTTTTTTACTCAATTTATCGCATAGTGGACTTTTAGAGGATATGACACGCTATTTTTATGTTTTTGCTATATTATTTTTAACTCTTGCTTCGTATCTTTCGTTGTTATTCATTATTGGTGCGAGGTTTAATATGCTTCTTGCATGGAAACATTTTATCAATACGCTTCCTTCAGGAATCATTGCTTTTACGTCCATGTCCAGTGCGGCGACGATGCCTTATACGATTCAAGGGGCAGAAAAAAACCTGCAGAGCCCGGCTTTGGCGCGCATGATTATACCTGCAACAACGAATATTCAACAGGTTGGGGATTGCTTGATCAATGCGTTTATGTGTTTGATTATTCTTTTAAGCTTTGGAAAACCGATACCTTCTTTTTATGAATGGGGTTTATTCACAGGGGCTTTTATTGTTGCCCGCTATGCCACAACAGCTGTTGCGGGAGGGGCTATTCTTGTGATGTTGCCCATTTATATGATGTATCTAGAATTTACTCCACAGGAGATTAGTCTTATTGTAGCCCTGAACCTTGTTTTAGATCCATTTGTGACGGCATCGAATGTTTTAGGCAATGGAGCCTTGGCGATTTTACTTGAAAAACTTATTTTAAATTTAGGATTTACACCCAAAAATGATCCCATATCCAGCAATTAATCCTGTTGCCTTAAGTTTAGGGCCTCTTCAAATTAAGTGGTATGGTATTGCCTATGTCGTTGGATTATTGCTTGGGTATCAATATGGCGTTTTTTTTATTTTAAAACGCCTTCCGAATTATTTTAAGGATAATAAACAATTTTTAGATTTGGCTGTTGGAGCTTTGTTATCCATGGTTGTTGGGGGGCGTATCGGACATATTGTTTTTTATGAACCTGAAAAATATTTAGAGCTTTTTTACATTTGGAAAGGTGGGATGTCTTTTCATGGCGCTCTGATTGGATCCATTATTTACGGTATTTATAAGTCAAGACAGCTCAACATACCTTTTCTTTATTTAGCAGATGTTTTTGCGGCCTGCACGCCCGTTGCTTTATTTTTGGGAAGAATCGCAAACTTTATCAATGGGGAACTTGTGGGCAGAGAAACAAACGTCCCCTGGGCGATGATTTTTCCAGGATATATCACACCCAGGCATCCCAGCCAGCTTTATGAAGCGCTTACAGAAGGTCTTTTGCTTTTAATCATTTTAAATATTTGCCATAAGTTTGAAACGATTAGGTTAAAACAAGGGATTATTTTTAGTATGTTTATTGCAGGTTACGGGGTATTTCGAACCTTTTGTGAAGAATTCAGGGACCCCGATTTCTTTTGGATGGGCCTTACCTCAGGGCAGCTTTACTCGCTTCCTATGATTCTTTTTGGAACTATTTTAGGTGTAACTTTATGGCGCTCCAAGAAATCATAAATCAAGAAATCAAAGAACAAGGCGGCATGACTATTGAAAAATATATGGAATACTGCCTTTATCATCCCCAGTATGGTTATTATATGACCAAAGACCCCATTGGGAAAGAAGGTGATTTCACGACTGCTCCAGAAATATCCCAGTTGTTTGGCGAGATGCTTGGGTTATTTATCGCAGACATTTTATTAAAAAACCGCTAATTCATCTCATTTTTAACCACCTGTTAATCATTTTTTGTAACTTTGATTGTTGAGGAACAATAAAGGATAAAGTTTTATGACCGTTATTATTGGGTTAATTGTTGTATTTGTCTGTGTGTTTGTATCATATGGGAGTCACGGCGGAAATTTAGAAGTCCTGTGGCAGCCTGTTGAAATTGTTATTATTGGTGGATCTGCCCTGGGGGCTTTTATCATTGCAAACTCAAAACAAACGCTCATGCACTCCTTGAAATGTTTTGGAGAAGTGTTTGCAAATTCTCAGCCTTCAAGACAGGAGTATATTGATCTTTTATGTTTATTGCACCAGTTTTTTAAACTTGCAAAGATGAAAGGGTTTTTAGCAATCGAATCCCATGTTGATTTTCCCCATGAAAGTAGTATATTTTCTCAATTTCCAAGCGTTTTAAAACATCACCATGCCGTTGTCTTTATCTGCGATTATTTTCGTTTGGTGACGATGGGAAATGAAGACGCCATACAGCTTGAAACATTAATGGAAAAAGATATTGAAGTGATTGCCGCTGAAAAACACCATGTCAGTCATGCATTTCAACAAATGGCCGATGGAATTCCAGCCCTTGGGATTGTTGCAGCGGTTCTGGGGATTATTAAAACCATGGGCGCGATTACAGAACCTCCTGAAGTGCTTGGAAAATCTATTGGAGCCGCTCTTGTTGGAACGTTTTTGGGGGTTTTGATTGCCTACGGCGTTGTGGGACCTTTTGCGGCTGCCGTTGGTGGACTGCATGAGCGGCAAATGAAATATTATGATTGTATAAAAACAGGTATGCTTGCCTTTATGCAAGGAAATCCTCCTGCCCTGGCGATAGAATTTTCACGAAAAATTTTACCAGAAGATGTTCAGCCTACATTTGCTCAGCTTGAGCAAGTTGTTTCCACACTTCCAACTCCAGGATCATAAGATATGGCAGCAACGGAAAAACAGCCAATTATCATTGTCAAAAGAATTAAAAAAGTTGCAGCAGGCCATCATGGTGGGGCATGGAAAGTTGCTTATGCTGACTTTGTGACGGCGATGATGGCTTTTTTTCTGTTGATGTGGCTTTTGAATGTCACTTCTGTTGAACAAAAACAAGGAATTGCATCTTATTTTTCTCCCTTAAGTCTCCCCAATCCTCCTTCGTCTAAAGATATAAATTTTGACAAAGAAGAGACGGAAATATTTCAAGAGTTTGATGAGAAGGATTTGGAAACTGATAATCAAGAAGCCAGGGGACCTGAAGAAGCCATTCCTGATCGTATTGTTTCTTTAGAAGGACGCAAGCAAACGGTTGCGGGGCAAGTTGGAAAACTTCCAGAGAAAAAATCATCGAATAATCTGACAGAACTTGGATTATATAGGCAAAAAACAGCAGAAAAGATAAAAGTAACAGATGATGCTGGTGTTCTCAAAAAAGAGCCATTGCCTACAAATACAGGGAAATATATGGATTCTGGTGTTTTAGATGAAAAATCGCTCGAGAAAAAAGAATTAAAACCTAAACATAAAAAAATTGATAAAAAAGATCGAGAAAATCCTCAAGAAAAAGATATGGCTGAAAAAGAAAAGCAGCGTGTATCCCAAATACAAGGGTATGCAGAAGAAAAAAAGAAATTTGATGAGATCGCAAAATCACTCAAGCAAGCTATTCAGGATATTCCTGAACTAAAAAAACTATCGCAAAACTTAGTTGTGGATATGGCAGAGGAGGGGTTGCGTATTCAAATTCTCGATAAAACGGATAAACCTATGTTTAACTCTGGAAGCGCTGTTTTGACCGATGAAACAAAGAAAATAATCAATCTTATTGGGAAATCAATTTCAAACTTAAAAAACAAGATATCGATCTCAGGACATACAGATTCTATTCCCTACAGAGGGAATGCCATCTATTCAAATTGGGAACTTTCATCTGACCGTGCACACGCAAGCAGAAAAGCTCTGGCTGGCTCGAGTATTGATCCTCAACGTATTGTTTCTGTTGTGGGAAAAGAAGATAAAGAGCCTCTTTTCCCCGATAAACCCAATGCTCCCGAGAACCGTAGAATCAGCATCACGGTTCTTTTTGATAAAAAATCACCTATTAATATAGCTGAGCCTTTGATTCCAAATGAACCCCAAGAAAAAATAGGGCCTAAAAAAATACCAACGAAACCATTACCTGTATCTGATCCAAAATTACCATCGCCATCCCCGATAAAAAAGGAGATTCAGGGAGAACTTATTAGAAATAATTCGTCCGCTTAATAGTGAACAACAATCCGATTATCATAAGATCTTTTTCCGGCAATACTTGTCCATCCTAATTTCGAATTTGCTTTAAGCCCAGATTCAAGAGGTTTTGAGGGACGGCACAGTAAATGTAGATCAAATGGATATTTTCTTCCGCAATAGTGATGTATTAAAGCTTTTAAATGTGTATAAGCAGAGCCTCCTTTGAGAAATTCTTCAATCCAGTCTTCATTCACAATCCCAATCTGTACCATCATGTGAGAAGGAACAATCCAAGATTGTTTTCCAATCATCGCATCTTGTCCAAGCGTGTTATTTTTTGATAAGTTTACGCCTATGCTGGTCCAATCTTCCTTGTCAACGTTCATAAATTTTCCTTGGAAGGGATAAATTTTTGCAGGTACCCTAAAAAAATCAGATAAAATCTGTTCAAGCCCTACAACAGAGCGAGGTTGTTGCCACAGGATCCCACTATATTTGAGGAAAATGCGTTTACTCACATTTTCTCCCATAGTATATGATAGGGAAAGTCCGCAAAGTCCTATCACGCTTTCTCCGAAGAAGCTTTTATGTGGGGGGCATAAATCAAAACCGGGCGTAAAATTTTTGTAAATTTTATAATAAAGCATACTCAGTTTGTGATTGAAAATATCTAAAAAATCATTAAACCCAAGATCTTTTTGTTTTAAACGGTCCATGACAAGCTCTGTATACGGCGTAGGCAGAGGTCCTTGGGAGCCTGCGATGCTTAAAAGATTAATTGTTAAGCTGACTTTATCTAAAGAGATCATTTTAATGTGTTGAATATCAGAAGAGGCAGGAGAAAGTGTGACATAAGCTTTCACATGAATCGCATTTAGGCCAAAAATATGTTCAAGAATCCTCATCCCTTGAAAAAATGAGAAGTCGTAAGGTTTTTGAAAAAAATCTTCTTTTATAGAAGATGTTGATAGCCGCAAAGAGGTTTCCATTTTTTTATAATCTCATTTTGTTTATTGGTTGTAAGCGATAGTTCGATAAAAGAATTAAAAGACACATAAAGTCCCAAGAAATGATATAAGACCTCAGTAAAAAGATGCATGCTTGATCCCACAAACTCACGTTCATCTAAGGTAATATTGATTCCAAGACCTTGCACAAAGCCGCGCCATGCCTCATTTGTAATCCTACGTACTTTAGGTTCTGATGAAATATTGTGTATTCCGTGGATATCTTTAAAAGCAGATGCGCTTTTGGCAGGTATATAGAGTTGAAGCAAATTTTTAAATCGATCAGTTTCTAAAAGAGAGAGATGATTCAAATTCAGCTGGGAAATCAATCTCCATTGGGATTCCCCTGTTTCTGCTGGGACAAACTGTGAGGTAGGTGTGTGCAAACATATGATTTTTCCACATGACAAAGGATTTTGAGGGGTTAAAATGCCTCCGGCAGGAACTTGTTCTGCGGCAAACCGATTTGTACACCAAACATCACCCCATACAACATCCGTGGCTGGGAGATCTTCTCTGAAATTAAAATCTACAAAATTTAACCATAGATCCGTTCCAGGAACATCTAGACGTTTTGTTTTCTTTCGTGTTGCAAACCAATAGATTTTATTTGGATTTTTAAGTGTGTCAAAATCGTATGAAAAGTAAGACGTGAGCTCTGTGCGATCCTGTTGTTGCCCCAAAACAGCTGTAATTTTTTCTATAGAGTGAATTTCTGTTGTTTGATCGTTTTTATTATCTGCAATTAATCTGTATTCTGTTGTTTTTTGATCAATGCGTAAGGGTTCAGTTGTCTTTTTAAAAATATTAACAATAGGTGTGCAGTTGAGAAGGAAGTTGTCTTTGGAAATTGATTTGGTATGTTCCGCGATTTTGTGAGTGAGTGGGATATAAATTATTAAATCATTTCCAATACCAGAGAGCTGGATATTTTTAATATTAAAAAATAGAAATTTTTGAGGAAATGCAAAAAACTCCTGGAGTAATTTATATGCCGCATGTCCGTTAAAAGGAGTCGGTATAATAGATTCCTCCTGTGAAAATCCAACAGGTTTTAAAGAGTTTGTGGGGAAGAGATGCGTCTTTTTGCCTTCTAAGTCTTCGGAAATCATCCTTCCTGTGGCAAAAAATAAACTATCATATAAAACAGATACAATCGCTGAGTCTCCTGAAAGGTAAACCGGGAGTTCATTGAGCACTTGTCCCATATCTTCAAAAGTCACTCCTTTTGATTTTAGATGTAATTTAAGTACGTGGCTAGATCCGCCTATGGCTTCTGGTAATTTGAGACCATCCCGGACGAAAACTTTAGCGTCTTCAACAACTATGGGAAATGTTTTTAAATCATATCCCGTTTGAAACTTACACGTTACATTTTCGTAAGATTGTGTGCTGACTAAAGTTCCTTTGGGTATTAAATATCCAGGGGGGAGTTTTGATTTTTCCAATGTGAAATGCGCAATCGACATCGAAGGTATGGGGGTGATAAACTGAGGATAAATGGTGGATAATAAAGCGGTGGCAACAACGGGAAATCTGTCATCGATATTGCGCTGTAATTTTGAGGTCAAAAAAGCAAAAGATTCGATCAACCGTTCTACATGTGGGTCTTTGGATTCTTCACCATCCCATTCCAAACGTTTTGCAATTTTTGGATATTGTTTTGCAAAATCAGATCCGGCCTCTCTTAAATACCTCAGTTCTTTTTGGTATTGTTCAATAAAAAGTTCATGAGATTCTGACATTATTCATCCTTTAAGCTTTATAAATTGGTATTTTTTGAGAAACTTTAAGATCATTTTGAAGGGTGAGTAATCTCCCCCAAAAAATCTCTTCGGCCAAACTATTGTTTGACTTGATTTCTTTTTCAATTTCTTGAAATAAAAGAGTCATCTTTTTGCATTGATTAAAATTAAAATTCTGGAGAACGCGAACATAAAAAGGGCGTATCTTGAAAAATATAGGTGGGAATATTGTTTGAAGAGCACCTTCGACAGAAACCCCTAGAATTTCTATTTTCTCTAAAAGTTCTAAAAATTTAAGAGAGTAATTGGTTAAGGTTCTTACAAAACCGACACTTGAAAATTCTTCTATTGAGTCATCAAACATTGATTTTAAAAGTTTTTCAGGGGTGAATAAAGCATATTCTAATAAAGAGGCGGCCAGCGTCGCGGAGCTTTGATTAAGAGTAAAACTTTGGTTGTTAAAATTTGTGGATGCTAAAATTTTCTCAATATTAATTTGGTTTTTAAGCTCCAATGCATCTTTGGCCAGAGGCAAAAATTCTGGGATCACTTTTCCTAAATGAGCAGTCATTAAAGCTTCAGCAGTTCCCAAATGACTTTCATAACAGGCAATGCTTGCCCAATCTTTTTGATCTTCTACAAATTTAATCAGTTTAGATTTAGATTTTAAGTCACCTTTAAGTAAAAGTTTCACGTGAAACGTTTTGGTTTCTAAAATTTTTAAAAATGTATCTGTTGTATTTTCTATAACAACCAATTCTGCAGATTCTTTAGAAAACATATCTATGGATGGGTTGATGATCTCAAGATTATTTTGCACTTCTGTTTGAGTTGTTCGAACAATCCGTGTTTTAAAAAGTGCCAATACCTCTTGCTCTAATACCTGAATCAAATGCTCATCAAAACCATAGAGCAGAACACCTTTGTAATTTTTGAGTGAAGGATCTCTTCCTCCATTTTTAAGAATAAAACTTTCGGCACTGTATTTCATTTTTTCTTTAGCTTTCAATTACGTATAAACTTACTCTATCACAAATTTAAATATATCGAAAATAATTTTGATGTGAGCTCATGTGGTTAATAATAATGATTTGCTTTTCCAATTAAAAGTGATTTATTATAACAATGAAACAATAAAGTAGAGCGCAAATGCTAAAAACACTTTTCTTTCTTCTCAAACTCTTTTTTTTAAGTGTCATTGTCGTATGGTTTTTTAAGAACCCTGGTACGGTTAGGATTGAATGGTTTGAAACTGTGCATGAAATTCCTGTGATGGTCGCAGTTTTGGGCGTCTTGATGATCTCAATTGTTTTTATGCTGGTTTTACACGTGTTTTTATTTTTTAGAAAACTGCCTGATATTTGGAGGCGGTTTTGGGAAAAACAACAAGAAAAAAAAGGATATCAAAATTTTACTGAAGGCTTTGCTGCCCTTGCAATGGATGATTTAGAAACCGCCAGGGAGAAAATGATTAAAACCCAAACGCTTTTGGGGGAATCACCTCTTCCTTTAATTTTGGCAGCTCTTGCTGCGCAAAAAGCAAATGATCACGTGAGTGCTGCCCGGGTATACGGTATGCTGTTAAAAAATAAATCCACAGAATTTTTAGGATATTATGGTCTGACTCAAACGGCAAAAAGTCAAAGAGATTATCCAGCAGCCTATCTTTACGGGAAGCGGGCCTTTGAACTCTCTCCTTCGGGGAAATGGGTTGTCATCAGCCTTTTTGAACTCAGTTTGAGGCTCAAAGATTATACAGAAGCTCAATATTTTTTAAAAAAAATTAAAAAATACAATGCCGTTAAAAAAGATCAGCTCAGACATTATGAAGCGGTCTTATCGTTTCTTAAGGGAATGGACGAACCTGATCAAAAATCTAAAATTGGTTATTTCCAAAAATCCTTTGAGAGTGATCCATCTTTTATTCCCGCAGTTTTAGCTTTTACAGATGCTGCCATCCATCTTGAAAGACCTGGTAAAGCTGAAAAACTGTTGAAAACCTCGTTAAAGTTAAGCCCGCATCCTGATGTTGCGCAAGCATATGTTGATCTTTATGAAGGAATATCTTCAGGAGAAAAAATGAAGCGCGCGGAAAATGTTTTATTGTATTCAAATGCAAATTATGTGGGACACTTAATTGTGATTCAAACAGCTCTTAAAGAAGGTTTCACAGGAATCGCCCGAACTCATCTGGATTTGGCATTGGTGAGCAATGAAGGAAGTTCACCAAAATTAAATTTTTTGACTCAGCAGCTTAAAGAATTAGATGGAAATATCATTCCTTGGTCTTCCAAAAATACACTTGAAAAAATTGTATCCAGTAAAGCCGATAAAACGTGGCAGTGTACATCCTGTCTCACAACTTATCCACAGTGGGATTTTATATGTAGGGAGTGTGATCAAGCAGATGCAATCTTTTGGAAGGATCCGCTTAATCACAAACCATCAAAATATATTATTTCAGCTCATTAAACATAGTATCATCATTATTCGTGGGATTATTTTTTAACCTGTAAACAGATAAAGACCCATTGATTTTATATCCCTCGTGATCTTCTATAGAGCCAGAGATTTTAAAAAACCCAGGCTTATTGTAAATTACGCCGGGATTTTCAGGAAGCGTTGTTTTTATATCTATTTTAAATGAATAATCTTTAAGTGTATGATCAATCATGAGAGCACTGCAAGTCATGGTTCCGAGTGATACAGCTACATTTTTTAAGAATGTTGGTTTTGGAAAAGCCTGAGTTGGTGTAGACTTGAAAATCAAAAAACTTGTAATGATTGTTGCGATGACAGCGTGAGTGTTGATGTTCTTCATGATAGTTCTCCTTGTGAAAAGTTAGATATAATTTTCCCTTAAAAAAATGGGCTGAAGTGCAAAATTTACTTTTTTCTTATTAATAATATTAATGACATATAAAAATTAAGATTTTATTAATAAATATTGACGAATTCTTAATCTTTTGAATCAAAAAATACCAAGAATTTAAAATGAATATTGTTAAATTTAGCTTTTATTTTTATTATTCATATTTTTCATGAAAAAAAATGTTCTCTTAGGTGCTATTGTGGGGGGGTAAACTTGTCTTTTTACTGGAGGACGCATATTAAAAAGCCAATTGTACCTTGTGGTTTGCGTTATATTTCGACGTTTTTTATCAATATGAATCCCTGAATCTTTTAATCTTTCCATGTTCCATTGATCATACACACGTTTACGATATGAGGTATACTGAGGTTGTAACCTAGAGTGATAATGGCCGATGGCAATTGACCAGGATTTTTTTTCTTCCATCAGTTGTTTTAAAAATTTTGCCGCGTAACGGGCATTCTCATAAGGGTCTAAAGCTGTTTCTATGTTTTTAAATGCATCTGGATGATAGGCCAAATTGATTTGCATGCATCCTACATCGATACTTTTTATCCCTTGACGCAAAAGAAGCTTAACTCTATCCACGGCTTCTTGTTTTGTTGGATAATATTCCCCTTTTCCTTCCACATTTAAAGTCCAGGGCCAGGCACATATATGCTCACTATTACTCACGGAACGTCCAGATTCAACAACGGAAATGGCTTGCATGAGCAGCCTTGGAATTCTTTCTTCTAGCTCTATTTTCTTAATGGCATTAGAACAGGCATTTTGAAAGGCATAGAGATTGGAAAAGATTGTGAAATTTAAAAAAAAGATGAAAAAAATTGCTTTCATGAAGCTTCCATATGCATATAAAACTGTAATTTTCATATTCATACTAGAAGAGTGTAAACAAAGTGTAAATTAAAAAGAGGGACGGATACATCCCTCTTAAATCTTAAGAAAAAGAATCAAGGGCTTTTTGGAATCTGCCCGCATGAGATTTTTCTGCTTTGGCCAGCGTCTCAAACCAATCGGCAATTTCTAAAAATCCTTCTTCTCGCGCGGTTTTTGCCATCCCTGGGTACATATCTGTGTATTCATGTGTTTCCCCTTCAACAGCTGATTTTAAATTATCTTGCGTGTTTCCAATGGGCAGATCCGTTGCTGGATCGCCAGCTGGAGTTAAAAATTCTAAATGCCCAAATGCATGTCCTGTTTCGCCTTCTGCGGTTGAGCGAAAAAGGCTCGCGACTTCAGTTGCGCCTTCAATATCTGCAATTTGCGCAAAATAAAGATACCTGCGGTTCGCCTGGGATTCTCCTGCAAATGCAGCTTTTAAATTCTCGTGTGTTTTTGTGCCCTTAAGCGTCATTTTTTTCTCCGTTGATTTAAAAAATTAATGTATAAAGATATCTTCTTTTTCCATTCCAAGTAAGTCTAAAGCTGACCTATAGGGAAGAAAATCAAAGCATGCCTGCGCCAGATCCCAACGTTTTTCTCTTTTCAATCTCTCATCTAAACAGTGGCGCAACTTATGCAGATAAATAACGTCTTTTGCCGCGTAGTCCATCTGTTGCTGTGTTAAATCCTGAGCCCCCCAATCAGAACATTGCTGTTCTTTAGCCAGTTCTACGGCTAAAAGATCTTTAACGAGGTCTTTTAGGCCATGTTTTTCGGTATAAGTACGGGCAAGTTTTGAGGCAATTTTGGTGCAATATAGGGGGCGTGGAATCACATCGAGGAACTTATAAATAAACCCAATATCAAATCTTGCAAAGTGAAAAATTTTTAAAACCGATTGATCGCGCAGGACCTTTTGTAAATTTGGTGCAACAAAAGGTTTATCCCGGTGGAATTGAACCAAATGAACTTCTCCAAACGCTGTTGCAATCTGAATCAAGCACAGCCGGTCGCGAAAAGGATTAAGGCCTGTTGTTTCCGTATCAACACTAATTGCGTCTCCCCAGGCAATTCCTTCAGGGATATCTCCCTGGTGAAGCTGTATTTTTTCCATAAAAAAAGCCTTTCAAAAATAGTTGGTGCCCAAAAGAAGACTCGAACTTCCACGGGTGTTACCCCACAAATACCTGAAACTTGCGCGTCTACCAATTCCGCCATTTGGGCCCTGATTTTAGGGATAATGTATTCTTTTGAAGAAAGAGTCAAGGAAATTATTAAGATGGATAATTTTTATTGACAAAAACATAATATTTTGACATACTGTTGAGTAGTTATTTTTCTTGAATATATCACCCGGAAATAATAAAGTTATGAACAATTATGAACAAAGGATAAAAATTATGAACAGACTCAAAAAAATATTTCTCGCCTCCCTCTTTATGTCCAAACCCTCTTTTTTGGTCGCCTCTTCGAATATGGATTTAGCACTGGAAAATACTCACTCCCCAACAGAAATACTGACCTCAAATGCGCCTGAAGCATCGCCTCAATTTGTACAAAGATCGGCAGATGAATTCGAATCTATACATGCAAAAATCCTCCAAGGTCCGCCCTCATCTCCAGAGGAAAGAAAGAAAATTCTCAGCGATACTGTGGAATTTATGTACTCTTATGATATTGATGTCAATTTGCGATATCAACTTTTTTACAGTTTTTCAGAACAGGGAAGATCGGTCTTAAAAGAGCGAATATTTCTTTTTCTCGAAAATCTGATTCAAAACCCTTCTCCAGAAAATGAGTTCATCTTGCGTAACAATATCGGAACTCAGCTCATTCTTCTAAGTTCACTTGACCAGAATATGGATAGGATCATAGAAATATTCGAGAAAATGGTGGACTCTAATTTTAATGAATGGAATACAAAATTAAGTGTTTTTTCCAGTTTCCCCGTATGTCCTCAAAACTTACAAGAAAAACTCATTGATAAAACTTTAGAGTTTGTGAAAACGAGCAGAATTTCTTTTTACGATTTTTCATATTCTCTTCCTTATATTTTATCTGGTGATCTGAGAGAAAAAAAAGAGTTCTTGATCAATGAAACTTTGCAACTCATGGGGTCTCCTGAGATTATGTGGGGTACTAAACAAGATTTCTTCTGTGGGTTTAGCGGTCTGCCCTTGCAGTTTCAAAATAGGCTTATTGATCAAATTTTAGAAGGAGTCAGAGATGGCACAATCGCGATAGGTGAGTTTGCGTCGATCTTGTCGTATTTATTTCAAACATCTCATGAAGAGAAAAAGGAAGCTCTTCTAAAAACAGTCTTAGATATCCTATATTCTCCTGACGTGAGTATTGAAAATAAGCAGATTTTCTTTTTCCTTTTCACTCATTTTCCTCCAGAGTTTCAAGAGCAGTTAATGGATCTATCTGCGACCATTTCTTCTGAACTTTTGACAACATCCAATCATGAAAAACAACAGGTATCACTTGATAAAAATTTTAGCACAGATCGCAAAAAAGAGATGATTGATAAACTTTTTCAATCTGTAGATAACGGAAGTGTTTTGCCTGAAAAGTTAGCAAAATCACTATTGGCCATTATGTTTGGAGAATTGAACTCTGATCAAGAAGCAAAATTGGGCGCTATAATATTGAAGGTTATTCGTTCACCGGAGCTTCATTTTAATATTAAGCAAGAATCTTTTATCTTATTTGAGCGTACTTCTTTAGAGATTCAAGATCAAATTTTAGATGACGTTTCAAAAGGATTAGACGATCAAATATTGTCCGTAGAAAACTTTTTTTCTATTGTCCCCTGGTTGCTAAATTGTAAAAATGAAGAAAGACGAGAGATTTTGTTAAATAAAGTGGTTGATTTTATAAACTCCGCAGAATTGGGTTGGGATAGAAAAATACAATTTCTTTCTAACTTCATCCAAATCCCTCCCCTAATTAAAGGTCAGCTTATTTATACTATCCTGAAAGCTTTTGAAGCAAAAACATTATCCGGGGAACAATTTCTACGTTTGGTGCCCATGTTTTTAAATGGAATCACACGGAGTGAAAATGGCTTCGAGTTAAACACAGAACGCGTTTTAGTCGACAAAGCATTTGATCTGATACATGCGGCAGACGTTGCCATTGAGATCAAAGCAGCAATTTTGCAGATTGTTTTTGGATGTTTTACTTTAGAGCAAAAAGAAGCATTGCTTGATCACAATATAAGCATCTTTAATTCACTAGGGAGTAGACAGGCAACATTAGAAGAAACGGGTATTTTTGCATTTCTTTTTTACGAACTTTTCTTTTCTCAAAAAGTTTTTGAATCTGAATCTCTGGTGTTACGGGCTAAAAAACCTATATTCTTAGACATTGCTCTAAAAATGATGAACTCTGATATTTTGGATGTAAAGATTAAACTTTCAGCGGCCTCAATGATTTTTCAGTTACGGGAAGATGAATACGCACTCCTCAAAAATCAAGCGGAAAATGCATTGAAGTCGATGATGAAAAATCCAAAATTGCAGCTTTTAACGTTTGATGAAAGAAAAGGTTTTGTATTTCTGATGAATATGGTGAACTTGACAACAGAAGAGAGAATAGTGATCGATATCCTTGAGCAAAAACTGAACTTTGAAGCGGCCTATGTGAGATTGGATAAAAATATAGATTTTGGCAGTCCTCATCAAGTCGTTGCCCTAACTCAGTCTAACATCTATTTGAAAAGACTTTTGGAAGAAGAACTGCATGCCAGAAAAGTATTGGATATAGAAGGTTATAACAATTTATTACGCGATATTCAAAAATTCTTGACCACAATAAAAGCTGAAAATGAGAGTGCGCTGTCCGCTGTGGTTATTGGACACTTAATCTCACGTGATGTGATTGATATGGCTTTGAATAGTTTTGCGGGATTGAATAATCCATTGACCAATTTAGATGAGGAGCGAAATTTATGGCACAAAAAGCCTGATCCTAGAGAAATTCCAATTTTAGATCATGATGGGCAGGGCATAAACTTAGGAAGGATTGTGCAGCTTGTTTTTGATAAACTTTTGGAAAATACATCTCATAAAGAATATACATTATGCGCCGCGGCCTTTGTTAATGCCTTGGGAAGTGAAGCCGTCACCGCGTGCGGCACGGGTGCCATCAATGGTATACTGGGGTCGCTCACTGCGATTTTGAGCCCTGACATCAAAGAAGAAGAGCGAAAATTTTCTCAAGCAGACCGGGATCTATTGGTCCATGTTCATTTTCCAGAATTAAAGACTTTTCTGCTGCAGCTTTTTGATCACAAAGAGGGCGTCTTTGAAACCGCGCACCTAGAATGGAAAGATAATCTTGTGATGACGTATTTTATGGAACATATAAAAAATCAAAACTGGGCACCTATTACTGGTGGAACGCAAAGCTTATTCGATGTCTTTGCAAAGGGTGAAAATGAGCAACTTATTCATGATATGACTCTTTTGTTTTTGGATACAGGATTTAAGGTTTATTTATCTGAATTCTGGGGCGGATTTATTCGTAATGGATCACTTAAACTTGATGAAATCAACACGTATCTTGAAATGATGGATAGCTA